>CAYTVP010000010.1:23874-26240 GCA_964441675.1 uncultured Solibacteraceae bacterium
TCCGCTTCGCCAAGGGCGCCGCCGTCAACGGCCTTTCCCGCTTTCACCACGAGACGGCGTTGTGGGACGCGTCCGCCAAACAGGCGGAGATCTGGGTTTTGCTGGATACCGTTCCCGCGAGCGGCACCAAGTCGTTCCGCATGTACTGGGCCCGGCCCGGTGCGCCTGATCGCGCCTGCCGGTGTGCGCGTGGTTGCCGTCCGTACCGCGGGCGAGATGCGCGATGCCGTGATGGAGCATTTAGATCGCGCCACAATCGTCTTGAAAGCCGCGGCCGTGGCTGATTATCATGCGGCATTTGTTCCCAAGCAGAAGGTGAAAAAGACGGCCACGAGATTGACGCTGGATCTCGACCCGACACCCGATATCCTGGCGGAAGTGGGGAGTCGCAAGGGTGACCGGATCTTAATCGGTTTTGCCGCCGAGACGGAGAATCTGGTGGCGGAATCCCGGCGAAAGCTGGCAACCAAGAACTGCGACATGGTGGTTGGGAATCTGGTCAATCAGCCGGATACAGGGTTCGAATCCGATCTGAATAAAGTGACTCTGGTGTTGAGAACCGGCGAGGCGATCGATATTCCGGAAGCTTCGAAGCGCGATGTAGCCGATGCAATTTTCGACCAGGCGCTGAAGCTCCGGCTTTCACCGCATGCCGCGCGATGAATCCGGAGGAACTACACCGGCGGCTGAGTTTCTATCGTGATCTGGGGATCACGGAGTTGTACGTCCGGAAATCCTCTTCTGCCGCACAGGCACCACGTGTCGCCGAAGCACCCGCCGATTCGCCGGTTCCTCAGCCTTCCGTTCTGAAAGAAATGTCTCTCGATCTGCCCCCCATTGTGCCTGCCGGCGATACCCTTCCGCGCATTCAGAGCGATATCGGCGATTGCAAACGATGCCGCCTCCACCAGGACCGGACCAACATTGTCTTCGGCGTTGGGAGCGAGAAGGCGCGTCTGGTTTTCGTCGGTGAGGGGCCGGGCGCCGACGAGGATGCTCAGGGAATTCCGTTTGTGGGCCGCGCCGGCCAACTGCTGACGCAGATGATCGAAAACACGTCGGCGAAAGAAGGCATCCCGATTAAGCGCGAGGATGTCTATATCTGCAATGTAGTGAAGTGCCGCCCGCCCGGCAATCGTACTCCCGAACGGGACGAAATGGAAATTTGCGGCCAGTTCTTGTTCCGGCAGCTGTCGGTCATTCAACCCAAGGCGATTTGTTGTCTGGGAGCTACCGCATCCAAGGCTCTGCTGAATACGAAAGAGGGCGTGATGAAGATGCGTGGATCGTGGCGGAAATGGGGCGAAATTCCGGTCATGGTGACGTATCATCCGTCCTACCTGCTGCGTGGAACCAATCCGGCCGCGAAGCGGGAAGCTTGGGAGGACCTGAAGAAGGTTCTGCATTTCGTGTATGACTAAGCCGCTCTTCGTGTCGTTTGAAGGAATCGACGGCGCCGGAAAGACGACGCAGATTCGGCTCTTAACCGAACGGCTTCGGGCTACCGGGCGCGAGGTAGTGGAATCGGTGGAGCCGGGATCGACGCGGATCGCGACCGAGATTCGGCGAATCCTTCTCGATCCGGACAATCGGGAAATGTCGCCTACGGCAGAGTTGCTTCTGTACTTCGCGGCGCGGGCGCAGAATGTCGATCAAGTGCTGATGCCGGCGCTAAAGCGAGGCGCCATAGTAGTCTCTGACCGCTTTACGGATTCGACGTTGGCCTACCAGGGAGTAGCGCGCGGCTTGGGCGAGGATGTGGTGCGCGAGCTGGAGCGCATTGCCTGCCGGGGGATCACTCCCGGGATTACCGTCTTTCTCGATATTGATACTACGGTGGGGGCTTCCCGCCGCCAATCGGCCGACCGTCTGGAGAACGAATCCGAGGCATTTCACGCGAAGGTCCGGCAGGCGTACCTGTCGATAGCGGAGCGCGAGCCCGGCCGGTTCCATCGTGTGGACGGCAGCCGCACGCCCGCCATAGTCGCGGATGAAGTGTGGCGCATTGTGGAACCCCATGTTTGAATGCTTCTTTGGGAATACAGCCGCCACCACGACGCTTCGGCAGATGATCGAATCCGAGCGCATTCCGCAGACGATTCTTCTCGAAGGGCCTGAGGGAATCGGAAAGGCGACGCTGGCGCGGCGGTTCGCAACAGAACTGCTTGGAGACGGGGCCAAGATCGAGGCGGACGATCTTTCGCTTGCGAGCAACACCGCCCTGATCGCCGATCGGGAAAAATGGCCCGCCGAGAAACGGAACGAAGATCCGTTATTGTTTGCCAGCCATCCGGATTTCGTTACCTTTGCGCCGGATGGGCCGCTTCGTCAGCTCTCGGTTCCGCAGATGCGTGTTCTCCGCGAAC
>CAYTVP010000011.1:0-25583 GCA_964441675.1 uncultured Solibacteraceae bacterium
CCGAAATCAACGTGGCTCGCCGGAACAACTTCGAAATGCGTCAGGAGCCGGGCAGCGACGCCACTCTGCATTCTACGTTGGAACAACTGGCGCAACTGGCCGATTTTACGGTTCTTCAGCAGCCAGACGGCACGGTTTCCGTTCTCCTGGGAGGACAGCATCCGCTTACCATTGGCGACCGGACTTATCCTGTTTCAATCGATATCAACAGTTCGGCCGCGACTTTGAGAACAGGCTCTGGGGATAACATCACCGGGTATGTAAAAAGCGGCCAACTGGGAGCGCTTCTCGAATTTCGCAATACGACGCTGCCTTCCTATCAGAACAAGCTCGACCAGCTTGCCGCATCGGTGACCACTGAGATCAATGCAGTATTGTTCTCCGGGCTGGACCAGAGCAATGCCACGCCGTTGGTGGGCTTGTTTGGATACAATGCCGCTCTCGGCGCAGCGTCGTCGATGTATGTGACCGGGATTCAGCCGGAAGAACTGGCGCTCGCCACGGCCACGGCTCCCGGTGGCAACGGCAATGCACTACGGCTCACCGCGCTGGCGGATCAGGCAGTTATCGGGACGGAAACATTCACCCAGTTCTACTCGACGCTCGCCTCCCGCGTGGGGAACGACCTCGGAAGCGCCCGGCAGAGCGCCGATACGCACCAGCTGTTGCTGACTCAGGCCCGCGCCCTGCGCGAGGATGTGTCCGGAGTCTCGCTGGATGAGGAGGCTGCCAAGCTGATCGAATTTCAACGCGCTTATCAGGCAGCAGCCCAGCTTTTTAAAGTAGTCGACGAGATGACGCAGGAGTTGTTATCGCTGCGCGGATGAAACTAGATGATCAACTTCACGAACATTGATGACGAGCGCTTTCTGAATGCGGTCGACCGGCTGGGCCGCCGAATGTCCCGCGTGCAGACCGAGGTGTCGTCCGGAAAGCGCTTGCATGCCGCATCCGACGATCCGGATTCCGTTGACGAGCTTCTGTCTTTGCGCGCCGGCTTAAGCAAGCTCGCGCAGATTAAGCAGAACCTCAATCATTTCAAGACAGAGACCGACACCGCCGAGAAGGCGCTTTCGGACTCGGTTAAGGTATTGGAACGCGCTCGCGTTCTCGCGACGCAAGGTGCCACCGGTACAATGACCGCCGAGGCCAGGGCAAGCATCGCAGTCGAAGTAAGAAACCTGACTTTACAGCTGTCCGGGCTCGCGAACTCCGCCGTCAACGGACGGTACCTGTTCGGCGGCGACGCTGACACCGTGGAGCCCTTTCCCTACAATCCGGGACCGCCCGCCACTGTGGGTCCTTATGCCGGATCCGCGCCGACGCGGGAAGCGTTAGGGCCGGCCGGGCAGACATTTCCTGTCGCCAGAGCCGGAGATACGATCTTCGCCAGTGCGGACGCTTCCCGAAATGCCTTTGCCGCGCTGGCCGCTTTAACTGACGCCCTTGAGGCAAATGACGAGGATGCGATCCGCGCCGCTTACGAGCATATTGGTGTTGCCGGAGATCATATGAACCAGCAGTTGGCCTTCTACGGCGCAGTCCAGAATAACGTTGCAGCCGCCCAAAAGACCACCGAAGACTTGACGATTCAATTCGAGACGCAGCGAGTGGCAACAGAAGAAACAGATCTCGCGACCGCATTGGTGGAACTGAACCAGTTAAAACTGCATCAGGATTCCATCTTCAGCGCCAAGGCTCAATTTCCGAAGCAAAGCCTGTTCGATTATCTCCGCTGAGGCGGCGGATAGCTGACGTTCAAAATCCTTCCGGTTGGATCGACATCGAACGTCATTGCCCAGTCGATGTGCAAATCGTCGACCCTCACTTCGGTGTAGCCGTCGTGGGGAATCAATTGCCATCTCGGCCATTCCAAATGATGAGCCATGCTCCGGTAGCCTTGCGAATCCTTGACCGCTTCGATCGCCGGAGATGCTTCCGGAAGGTAAAAGACAAGTCCCGCTTCGGGATCGAACTGGCGGAGCAGGTTTAGGGGAATCTCCCGGATGGCGGTCGAAGTCTCCACCAGACCGCGCCAGGCCAGAGGATTCCACGTTTCTGGAACCGCCGCCACTCGATTCGGCGCCCTGGTGTCGTAGACTCTGGACTCCAGAACGGTAATTGCTCGCTCGTGAAGCTGCTGCCTGACGCCGAGATAAGCGACTCCCGCCAGCAGAGCGAAAATTGCGGCGCCTTGTCCGGATGACCGCCGGGCTCCAATCTCGGAGCTGACCAAACCCGACAGAAATGGAATCACGATGGCCATCGAAAAAACGATGATCAGCCACGGGTCGCCGGTTCGTGTAAAGTCGCGGTGAAACCAGGTGTCGGAGATCGGCCAAAGCCAGGCAACACCCCAAGGGTTAATGGCGTCCAGAAAAATGTGGCTCAGAACTCCGGAGAAGGCGGCGAGAGGCCCCCAGATCCAGGAGGGCAGCGGCCGTCGCGCAGCTTTGCCGCCTACGGCGCCGGCCACGGCGCGAACCACGAAGAAAACCGCCAGGGCAGTAAACGGTGCTGTGACCAGGGAATGGGCGCATTTGCGGTGCCATTCCGCGTGGATATAGTCGATGTCGGATATGGTCGCGCCGAGTACAGCTAACGGAACGGCATAGGGAGTCAGCTTCTGGAACAGTGCGCGTCCCAGCACAAACCCGGCAAGAGCATGAGTTGCCGGATCCACTCTATTTTCTCCCGTAGCTCGCGGGCACCATAAGGGTTAACGCATCGGGAACGAGTTCGATTCGTGCCGGGATCGGGCCGGCCGGTTCGCCATCCAGTTGCACAAGCACATCGCTGCCGCCAATCACTTCCACATCTGTCGCGCGGCGAATCAATACGCCACGCATTCCCGTCAGGCTGTTTGTGACCACGCCCCAAAGGTACTTCAGATAGCGGAAAGCCAGGTCGCCTTCGAAGGCCACCAATTCAAACGAAGGTTCGTCCAGCCGGATTGTACGCGCGATCTCCAGGTCTCCGCCATAGTTTCGGACCCGGCATACGAGCCCGAAGCTCGAACCATATCGCCAGGAGTCGCCCTTTAATTCGAACTGCGGAAGCACACGGAAAACAGACCCAAACCCACCAGCCCAATACGCCAGCTTTCCGAGAGATGCCTTCAGCGAAGGGCTCAGCCGGTGAACAATGTCGGCGTCCAGGCCGATACCCGCCATCATTAGGAAGTAGCGGGACTGGCCGTTTGGTCCCCAGAAGCGCCCTACCGCAATACGCATCGGCTGCAGTTGATCCATTTGCCGAACCGCGTTTTCGAGGTTGTTCGTTATACCGATTTCTGTGGCCAGAACGTTCGCGGTTCCGCCGGGGAGAATCATTAGCGGAACATCTGTTCCCACGATGCCGTTTGCGACCTCGTTGATGGTGCCGTCTCCTCCGGCGACAATGATGACGTCCGCATGCCGCGCAATGCATTGGCGCGCTATTGCCGGTGCTTCGCCTGGCCCCGTAGTGGGAGTGAGATGAACGGTATGGCCGGCCTCTTTCAATAAAAAGGCGGCGCGTTTCACCAGTTCAGGCTTACGCCGAAGCGTGCCGGCAGACGGGTTGTAGATCAGAAATGCGTTTCGGAAACGAGCAAGCAGGGCTTGGAATCCCCTCGCTAAGATAGTCTCATACCGTGTACTGCGGCCTCTCCGGCCCGTCTTCATGACAGACGTCAACACCCGAATTGAACAACTCCGCCACCAGTTGCGGCACCACGAGCATTTGTACTACGTGCTCGATCGGCCGGCCATTACCGACGCCGAATACGACAAGTTGATGCGAGAGTTGCAGGAGCTGGAGCGCCAGCATCCGGCATTGGTGACGCCGGATTCGCCCACGCAGCGCGTCGGCGGCAAACCACGTGAAGGCTTCGCCAAGGTGACGCACTCGGCTCCGATGTTGTCGCTCGACAATGCTCTCAATGAATCGGAGCTCCGCGAGTTCGACCGGCGGGTTCGAGACCTTCTGCGAGGCGAAACTTTTCAGTACGTGGCGGAACTGAAGCTGGATGGCTTATCGATGGCGGTGCAGTATCTCGATGGCGTTCTGGCGCGAGCTATCACTCGCGGTGACGGAACGCAAGGCGAGGACGTCACCGAGAACGCGAGAACAATACGCAGCCTTCCCCTGCGGGTGAAGGGCGAGTTCCCACAAAAATTTGAGGTACGCGGCGAAGTGGTCATGCCAACCGCCGCCTTCCAGAAATTGAACCAGGAAAGAGAACGAGCTTCGTTACCGCGATACGCCAACCCCCGCAACTCCGCAGCAGGATCGTTACGCGTGCTGGAACCGCAGATTACCGCCAGCCGGCAATTGGATTTTTATTCGTACTTTTTCCTGATCGACGGAGACTACGCGCGTCCTTCCCATTGGGAGTCGCTGGAGCTGATGGCGAGCCTGGGCTTCAAAGTGAATCCATCCCGGCGCCGGTGCACAAGCCTCGAAGAGTTGCTGGAGTTCATCCGGCTTTGGGAACAGAAACGCGAGACGCTGCCGTACGAGATTGATGGCGTTGTGGCCAAGGTCGATTCCATAGAACAGCAGCGCCACCTCGGGTGGACTTCCAAGGCGCCGCGGTGGGCGATCGCGTTCAAGTACGCTGCGCGTCAGGCCGAAACAGTGCTCAACGACATTCTGGTACAGGTGGGCCGTACAGGAACGCTGACTCCTGTTGCCGCGCTCGAGCCGGTCACGGTGGGCGGCGTAACGGTGGCACGCGCGACGCTACACAACATGGATGAGATTGCGCGCTTGAACGTAGCGATCGGTGACACGGTCCTCATTGAGCGTTCGGGCGATGTCATTCCCAAGATTGTTCGGGTGGTGCGCGAGGGAGGCAAGCGGCGCCAGTTTCAGATGCCATCGAAGTGCCCGATTTGCGGTGGCGATGTGGCCCGGGCGGAAGGCGAGGCAGCGTACCGCTGTCTGAACTCCAGCTGCCCCGCGCGGCTGAAGGAAACAGTTCTGCATTTTGCAGCGCGTACCGTGATGGATATCGACGGAATGGGCGATGCGCTCGTAGATCAACTTGTCTCCACCGGGCGAGTGAAAAGCGTCGCCGACTTGTACGGCCTCACTCTGCAGGATCTGCTTTCACTGGAACGTATGGGAGACAAGTCCGCCACAAAGATCCTCGCGAACATCGATCGCAGCCGCAAGCAACCGTTGGAGCGCGTGATCAATGGTCTCGGCATTCCATTCGTCGGCGAGCGCACGGCGCAGATTCTAGCCCGCTCTTTTGGAAGCCTGGATGCCATCCGTACGGCGGATCTCGGGGTTCTGCAAGCGGCCGAAGAAGTGGGACCGAAGGTTGCGCAGGCGATCCGGCAATTCTTTGACGAGCCGCATAATCAGCAATTGGTCGAGCGGCTGCGCGAAGCTGGATTGACGTTTACGGAAGAACGCCGGTCCGCGCCGATCGGCAAGCTGGCGGGTAAGGTATTTGTACTGACTGGAACGCTTCCGGCCTTGACGCGCGATGAAGCCAAAGGACGGATTGAAGCGGCCGGTGGAAAGGTAACCGGATCAGTGAGCAAGAAGACGACATACGTCGTGGCCGGAGACGAAGCCGGTTCAAAGCTGGATAAGGCGCGGGAGCTCGAAGTTCCCATTCTCGACGAAAAAGGGTTGCTCGATCTTCTCGATGCGTAGCCTTCTAGAAACCATCGTGGGCTGGGGGCCCCTCGGGATTTTCGTCATCGCTGTCGTTGATTCCGCCGGAGTTCCGCTTCCCGGCGGCGTCGATGCCCTTCTCATCACCGTCTCTGTACTTAAGCCGGATTCTGCGTGGATAGCTGCTGGGGCAGCGATCATCGGATCTGTGCTCGGCAGCTGGTTTCTCTTCTCGGTGGCTCAAAAGGGTGGCCAGGCCTACCTCGATCGCCATACTTTGACACCCCGGGGAAAAAAGCTGCGGGGATGGTTTCAGCACTATGGGCTGGTTACCGTCTTTGTTCCTGCCTTGCTGCCGATTCCGCTCCCGCTCAAGGTAGCGATTCTTTGTGCCGGCGCTCTTGGCGTCCGCCGCAAAACATTTTTGGCAACAATATTGGCTGCGCGTATCCCACGCTACCTGGGGCTGGCATGGCTCGGCGTTCAAACCGGCAACGACGCCGGTCAGTGGTTGAAAGACCATGCCTGGCACATCTTCGCCACCGCCGCATTGGTGGGCGTGGTACTTTTTGGATTCATATGGTGGAAGGACCGCAACCGGCCTCAGCAGGCATAACCCGCCGCAAGCTCCTGGCGGCGGCGCCTTTTGTCCGGGCTTCCGGGCCGGTTGAAGTGCGCGTTGCCGAAGTCCGTGCCGGCTTTGAGGATTTTCTCTACCGCGCGCCATACCAGTTTGGCGGAAAGACCGTAGACCGCGTCACGCTTTTGAATGTCGACGTGGTGGTTCGAGCTCGCGACGGGCGAACGTCGAAAGGGTTCGGATCGATGTCGATGGGAAACGTCTGGGCCTATCCCAGTAAAACCCTCAACTACGACCAGACGCTCGGTGCAATGAAGGATCTCGCGGGCCGCATCGAGAAAATTACCGGTGCCTATGGGGAATATGGCCACCCGATCGATATCAATGTGGCGCTCGAACCAGAGTATTTGAAGGCGGCCGGCGAGGTGCCGAAGCTGGCGATGCTGGTTACCGCCAGCCCTTTCGACGCCGCCATCCACGATGCTTATGGCAAGCTGCTCGGCAGAAGCTCTTTCGAGACGTACGGCTCCGACTGTATGAAGCGGGATCTCGGGGCATATCTGGGCGATCGCTTCCGCGGCGAGTTTCTGGACCGGTACATTCAACGCCAGCCCACTCCGCGAATCCATATCTATCATTCGGTCGGTGCTTCCGATCCCATTGAAGCCGGCGACGTCACCAAGCGGTTGAACGACGGACTCCCCAACACACTAGCCGAGTGGATCCGCTACAACGGGTTGACACACCTGAAGATCAAGCTGAACGGTGGAAATCTGGATGCTGATGTGGATCGTGTGGTGCGCATCGAGCGGGCCGCGTCGGCCGTGCGTGACGATTTAATCTACTGTCTCGATTTCAACGAGAACTGCCCCAACGTCGCCTACTTCCTGGACTTCCTGAAGCAGATTCAAGCCAAGGCGCCCAAGGTATTTGGCAAAGTGCAGTACGTCGAGCAGCCTACAAAGCGCGATCTTAAAGCCGACCGCAACAATGTGATGTTCGAAGCGGCGAAGCTTCGGCCTGTGGTGATCGACGAGTCCCTGACGGATCTTGAAACGCTGCTGCTTGCTCGAGACATGGGCTATACCGGTGCTGCGCTCAAGGCCTGTAAAGGCCAAACGCAAGCGATGCTGATGGCGGCGGCAGGGCAGAAGTTCAAGATGTTCCTGTGCGTGCAGGATCTCACCTGTCCCGGAGCGTCGTTTATCCATTCCGCGGGACTCGCGGCGCATGTTCCGGGCATCACGACGATCGAAGCAAACTCGCGGCAATACGTCCCTGCTGCGAATGCGCCATGGGCGAAGAAGTATCCGGAACTGTTTGTGATCCGCGATGGAACAATCGGGACCGGTGTCCTGCGCGGTCCGGGGCTGAGTTTCGATCGCGCTTAGCTGCGCAGGCCGTCGAAGGCGGCGGCCACCTCGTCCGCCTGGGCAGGAGTCAAGGCTACACGAGGCAGCCGCGGCGGCCCGCCATAGTAGCCAAATCGATCCATGACGGCTTTCAAGCCGGGAATGCCATAGCGGTCGATGGCAGCCTGCGCGGGTTGGAGGCGTGCGCGCCAGTCGGCGGCAGCTTCGGCTTCGCGCGAACGTTCGGCTTCGAAGATCGTCTGGTAGACGTATGGTACGGCGTTTGCAATCGGTGGGGCGTCGAGTTTTTCCGCCAGTACCGGAATCGGGACACGATCCTCGACGCAGCCGCGAAAGAACTCGTCGCCGGTTTCGAGGATGGCTGCCTGATAGCCAAGCTCCGCAGCCTTGGTGATCACACGCGCGGCTTCCCGGACACCGGGCTCTCGAGTCGCGACAATTTTCGGCTTGGCTGTGCTTTGGGCTGCGAGTTCGAGCAGCGCAATCCGCTCCTCGAAGGAAAGCATTTCACTTTCGCCGGTGGCCGATCCGACGATATAACCGGCAAGATCGATCTGGTCGAGACGGGAAAGGTTGTGTTGGATTTTGGCGGGGTACAGGTCTTGCAGATGGTTAAAGGGCGTGACGATTGGACAAAAGATTCCCTTCCAATTCATCACGCCCGAAAATACTAACCGCGGAAAACGATGATCAGCGTAAACAGCGCCAGGGATTCGATAAAGGCCAGACCGAGAATCAGCGCCGTACGGATCGCACCACCCGCTCCGGGGTTGCGCGCGATACCTTCCACCGCGGAGGCGATGGCACGGCCCTGGCCCAAGCCGCAGAGGCCGGAAGCGATCGCGATTGCGAAGGCCACCGGAAGTACAAACCCGCCGGTAGAACCCGCGGCGCCTGTTTCCTGCGCAAAGGCCGGCATGGCGATCATCATCATGATTGCCAGTACAAACATCAACTTACTCTTCATTTGCTACTTCTCCTTAACTAACAGATTGATCCGGCCGTTGGTGGTTCCTGCCCGTGTCCTGGGGGACCGGAGGCTCACGCAGCCGGCGTTATAAAACCGGTATTAATGCTCTTCGTGCTCGACGGCACCGCCGATGTAGATCATCGCCAGCATCATAAAAATAAAGGCCTGCAATAAACTGACAAACACGTGCAATCCCATAAACACCACCGGAATCAGCCAGACGCCCATCGCCAGGAACGCCATCGTCACCTGCTCTCCGGCCAGCATGTTGGCATACAACCGGATTGTGAGCGAGATGGGACGAATGAAGAGACTGACAAGTTCCAGCGGAAACAGAAACCAGGAAAGCGCGGGGATTGGACCGGCAAAGTGCTTGAGGTACGTAACCGGACCCTGCTCCTTGAAGCCCCAGTAATTGAAATAGATAAAGACTGCGGCGGCGCAGCCGGCGGGAACCATAGGGAACATTGTGGGCGACTCGAATGCCGGGATGATCCCGATCAGGTTCATGGCCACGATGAAGATAAAGATCGTTGCGACAAAGGCCACATGCGGCTGATAACCGTGTCCGACGATTTCGTGCGTCTGGTTGCGGATGAAACCGACGATGCTCTCGAAGGTGATCTGCAGCGCGCCGGGCTTCTCCATCGATAGAACGCGGCGGACGACGAATGCCAGCAGCATCAGCGCCAATGCTACAAAAATCTGCGTGGCCATCCAATCCGACCAGGGATTCGCAGGGTCGTGCGCATGTTTGCCAACCATCTCGAGTACGGCGTTGGCCGGTCCCGCTAAATACTGATTCAGCAGGTGCGTGAAGAAGGACTCATGGTGTCCGTGCATGGAAATAGTCGTACAAGGTGGCCAGGATAATCGCTATGAGATGAGTGAGCACACCAGTAGCGATCGCCCATAGATGAACCTCGTAAGTCCGTAGAATAACATAGAGAACTACCGCAGCGATCAGCAGCCGCGTCGTCATCAACAGGATCGCCAGAGGTGCCGGACGAGCGCTTCCGCCCAGCCCTATGGCCCGGAGAAGAATCCACAAACTCAGGGTCCCGAGGGTTGCTCCAACAAGGAAGCTCATGCCCGCGATCTTTCCCGCCGCAAAAGCAAAGCCGAGGACGCCAAGCAGAACCAGAATTCCCTGAATGCGAAAGATGCGTGTGAATAGCGGTTGATCAAGGACCATTTTCAATACGATTTGCCTGCCGGATTGTTTCGTATAAGCCCACGGCAAAGCCGATGACCAATCCAGCGAAAGCAAGGTAGCTAGTGCCCCACTTCTGATCGAGAAAATCGCCGATCCACCACAGTGCTCCCATCGATACAGGGAGTACCCACACCAGGCCCATATACGCGCCGGCGCGAGCCTGCCAGTTAATTTTCCGGCGGGGCTTCATGCAAACCGGAACTGGCGGCGTACGAGACGTGGGTGGATGTCGGAAATCCTGGCGCAGCCCGCGAGGGCGAGCGCCAACTTGAATTCCGCCTTCAGCATTTCGAGTACGCGCTCGACGCCCGGTTGTCCGTAGGAGCCCAACCCCCACAGCGGCGCTCTGCCCACCAGAACCGCTTTTGCCCCCAGGGCAAGAGCTTTCATGATGTCGCTGCCGCGCCGGATGCCGCCATCCATCAATACCGGGATCTTGCCGCCGGACGCCTGAACCACGTCAGGCAGTGCGTCCAGCGTGGCAATGACGCCATCCAGCTGCCGCCCGCCATGATTCGATACGACGATTCCATCCGCGCCGTTCTGAATCGCAAGCTCGGCATCTTCCGGGGCCATCACGCACTTCACCAGGACAGGCACCTTACCGGCGTTCTTCAACCAGCCGATTTCGTCCCAAGTCATGGACGGCGTGTGCGGCGCCCACATCGCGGCCTTCGCCGGCAAGCGCGGCGGCGGCGCGGGCGCTCCCGGCTTTGGCACGCCGGAAGACATGTAGCCGTAGTCAAGCCGGTTCCGGTTGTTTCGATCGCGGTTCGACTGGTACGGATTGTCCGCCGTGATCGTAATTGCTGTGGCGCCCCGATCCACCACCCGGCGCGCGTAGGTTTCGGCGAGTGCCTTCGTCCTGTGGCCGGTGGTATTGGTCCACCACGTGAGCGGGGTTCCGTCGCCGATCGTTTTCTCGGCGCCGCTGGCGCCGATGAAGACAGTACGGGTTTTCGCCGCCGCAGCGGCCACCATCTCGTCCGCATTGGCAATGATCAGATTCTTGCCGCCCGTGGGCGCGATGAGAATCGGTGAGTCGAGCTGAAAGCCCAGGATCTCAAGCGATGTGTCCACGCTCGAGACGTCGCGCATTATACGTGGCACAAGATAGACGTGCTCATAGGCTTCGATGTTTGCGCGAAGCGTTTTTTCGTCTTCAACGCCGCCGGCGATGAAGTCGTACGCCATTTTGTGCAGCTTCTTCTTCGCCACTTGTTCGAACTCATGGATATTGACAGGACCATCGACGGTTTCCATGAGGTCGGTGTCGGCGAGCAGCGGCGAGGCGGCGGC
Organism: uncultured Solibacteraceae bacterium; assembly: GCA_964441675.1. GTDB lineage: Bacteria > Acidobacteriota > Terriglobia > Bryobacterales > Bryobacteraceae > JAPKYZ01. Next base: position 11,052 of record CAYTVP010000011.1, read on the forward strand.
CCAACCCGCAAGGTGAAGCATGCTGCGGCGGTTCATCATCGTCGTCAGTATATGCCTGGAACGGGTCTGATAGCATGGCCGGAATGTCTCAAGTAGCTACGTCCGCTGAGCCCTTTGACGCGATTGTCGTTGGTTCCGGGGCCACCGGTGGTTGGGCCGCAAAAAAACTGACGGAAGCGGGGATGCGCGTGGCACTGCTCGAGGCAGGAGCGAAGACGACGGAGAAGGACTTTTCCGAGCACACCAACCCCTGGCAGCTACCATATCTCGGGATGTCGCCGAAAATCATCGAAGATCGGCCCATTCAGGGGCGATGCTACGCCTGCACCGAATATAACTACAAGTGGTTCGTCAGCGACAAAGAGAATCCGTACGTTCAGGAGAAGCCGTTCTGGTGGATTCGCCAGCGCGCTCTCGGAGGCCGCAGTTTAAGCTGGGGCCGGCAGAGCTATCGCATGGGCGATATCGACTTCAAGGCCGCTTCGCATGATGGCTACGACGTCGATTGGCCGATCAACTATGCGGAGATGGTGCCCTACTACGAAGAAGTGGAAAAGTATGTTGGCATCAGCGGCCGCGCCGAAAATCTGCCTCAACTGCCGGATTCGGTTTTCCTTCCATCTATGGAGATGACCTGTGGCGAGGAGATTCTGCGGGATCAGGTGAGAAAGAAACTCGGCCGCGTGGTCACGATGGGACGCACGGCCATCCTGACTAAGGATCACAACGGCCGCAAGGCGTGTCACTATTGCGGGCCTTGCGAACGCGGCTGCATTACCTACTCCTATTTTTCAAGCCCGTTTACTACGATCAAGGATGCCCTCGCTACCAAGCGCCTGACGCTTGTGACCGATGCTGTCGCCGCGAAGCTGATCATGAAGGATGGCAAGGCCGCGGGTGTCACATACTTCGATCGCCTGTCCAAGGATGCGCGCGAGGTTCGCGGAAAAATTGTGATCCTATGCGCTTCGACGCTCGAATCGACCCGGTTGATGCTGAATTCCGGCGTGGCAAACTCGTCGGGCGTGTTGGGCAAATACCTGATGGATCACATCTACCAGGGTGGGGCAAACGGCATCATGCCGATGCTGGAAGCCAAGCCTTGGGCCGGAATGCCGCGTCGCCCCAATGGAATCTACATTCCCCGATTTCGGAACGTCAAGGAAAAGACAACCAACGGTTTCATCCGGGGGTACGGTTATCAGGGCGGCTCAACGCCCAGCTTCGCGTACAATGCGCCAGGCTTCGGCGCGTCGTACAAAGATGCGGTCCGCAAGGGCTTCTGGAACATCTCCATCGGCTTGTGGGGCGAGTGTCTCGCTCGCAAAGAGAATTATGTCGAGATCGATCGGAACCGCACCGACGCCTGGGGCATTCCCGTTCTGAAAGTGAACATGGAGTGGGGCGATAACGAAAAGAAAATCTGGCGCGATGGCGTGGCGCAAGCAGGCGAAATGCTGGAGGCTGCCGGTGCGAAGAATATTGGAACGGCGGTGGACGGAAAGTGGTCGGTGCCGGGCTTCTGTATTCACGAAGTGGGAACCGCGCGAATGGGCACCGATGCGAAAACCAGCGTTCTGAACAAGTACTGTCAAAGCTGGGACGTGGAGAACCTGTTTGTCACCGACGGCGCGGCATGGGTATCCATCGGGTGCGCGAATCCGACATTGACGATGATGGCTCTGACCGTGCGCGCCTGCGACTATATCGTCAGCGAGTATTCGAAGAACCGGGCTTAAGCAGCTCGGTCCCGTTTACGGCTGAGGCTTCGGCTTCGAGGGCCGGGTGCCTGGCGGCGGCAGCGGCGGCTGGGATACAAAGGTTGCCACATCCTTTGCCGCTTTGGTCTCGACCCCGGGCTTATCAAGGAACCCGAGATCGCGGGACCAGTCGATAAAACGAAACTGCCACGTGCCGAGCGGAATTCCATTGCGGTCGGTCAATCCGGCGGTCATCCGCGTTCCGTCACTCAATTGATCGCCCGGGTGGCGCCCATTGCCGTAGACATGCAGCTCGATATTCGGCACGCCGAGCGCCAACATTGCCGAAAAGTATTCCAACGCCCAGATGGCATGTATGCGGTCGCCCGACCCCGGGGTGGCGAGAAATGCCGGCGGAACGTTCCGTGGAATCGGCGGAGGCGTTCGATTGCGGGCGAAAGGCGACGGTCCGGGATAGATAATTCCGGCAAAGTCGGGGCGGGAAGAGATCCCGGCCAGCGCGCCCTCAGCGCCATGGTTCTTGTCGAATTCAACGAATTCCACCGCGGCGGCTGCCGCCAACTCCGCGCCCGCTGAGAATCCCATGATGCCGATCTTATTGGGATCGACATTCCATTCCTTGGCGTAGGCGCGCACCAGCCGGATCGCTTGCAGCGCGTCGTTTACTCCGTCGGTTCGCGGTTCGTAGCCGTCGCTGCGCAACCGGTTCCGCAGGATTACGGTGTTGACGCCATAGTTGTAGAAAAATGGCACGAAATCCGCCGCCTCCGATCCAACGTTGAGAGTGCGGTGGCCGCCTCCCGCGGCAAGAATGATTACGGCACCGGTGTTCAGGCTGCGATCTACCGGATGAAACTCGAGGGACGGATTGTGAATGCTGACGATGCTTCCAATACGGCCCGCGACCGACTGGCTCATGTTGTATTTTTCAGGCTCGTGCACCCGCTCGGATTTTAAGAAAGGCGAGCTAACCGGATATAGCGGAACCACAACGCCCCCCGGAAGAATCGGCTGTGGAGCATAGGCTTTATCGGTGGCGGGCGCCGGCTTCGGAATGCTGGCGGGCTCGGGGAGAGGCGGAAGCGATTGGGCACCGGCGGTAACCAGACAGAGCGCCAGAAGCGGAGTGGTGCGCGACGAAAGAAGCGGCATTTGTGTTCGGCAAACATCCTATCGAAAAACGGAGTCCCTGTTTACTTTTTAGGTGTGCGAACGTTGATTGAACCTGTTTGCGGCAAGCTCCCCGAGAGCGGTTACGATACGGACCCAGCCGCTTTGGTCATCCCGCAAATCTGCGCCCCTGCTGCGCGACTCGCGATCAGCCGTAGCAGCCGGCAGCAAGCGTCCGATCCATCCGAAGAAGTCGGGCATTACCCCTGGGAAGGCGCTGTTTACCCGCGCTAGCAAGTTTGCCTGCATCGAGAGAATTTTTTCCGACTTCCCCATGGCAATTGCCCGGAATGTTTGCCGTGCGGCTCGTTCCGCGCTCATGGAGAGACCCGGCAAAGTGGCGGCGACACTAAACCATGCCGACTCAGCGTGCTGGTTTCCCTTGAATTCTGCGTTCAAATGTCCGCCCGTACGCATCAGTCCGGGGGCGATTGTCGTAACGCTGACGCCGTGCGGCGCCATCTCCGCGCGAAGACCTTCGCAGAATCCCGCCGCGGCAAACTTCGCGCAACAGTATGGAAGCAGATGAGGAACGCTGACCTTGCCGCCGATCGATGTAATCGTCGCGATCCGGCCGTGGCGCCGTGCTCTCATGGTGTCCAGCACTTCGAGCGTCGGATAAACTACGCCCCAAAACATCACGCCCATGGCACGCTCGAAATCCTCGATGGTGGCATTTTCGATTGGGCCAACTGAAATTTGTCCGGCGTTGTTCACCAGTACATCGATTTCCCCGAAGGCGTCCCGGACGTCCCGGATCAATCGAGCTACGCTCTCCCGGTCCGAAACATCGCAGGTGAATGTTCGAATCTCTCCGCCCTCCTTCCGTAGAAGCTTCTGCGCGCGGTTCAACTCGTCCTGATCGCGAGCGCAGATGGCAACACGGCAATCGGCTCGAAGAAACTCACGGGCCAAAGCGAGCCCAAGGCCGCGCGAGCCGCCAGTGATCAGGACCACCTCACCCTGAATACGCTTGCGGGCATTCACGATGCGGCGCTTACGTACCAGCGCTGCCGTTCCGGCAGCGGCCAAGCCGGCCGATACTCCCACCGCGGCCGCGGAAGCGGCACCCAAAATCAGCAGACGGGGAATCCATCGAGTAACACTCATGCTGGTTTTAAGACTACCTTGGTGCAGCCATCCTCACGGTTGTTGAACATTTTGTATGCTGCCGGTGCCTCCTCCAACGGCAACCTGTGAGAAATGACCGGCGGACAATCGATCTCGCCGGCCTGAATCCGGCGAAGCAACGGTTCAAGATAACGCGGCGCATGTGTTTGCCCCATTTTCATAGTCAGCCCTTTGGCGAAGGCAGCACCCATCGGCACCTTATCGATAATTCCTCCATATACGCCGGGGATGGAAATGGTACCTCCTTTACGGCAGGCCATGATCGCGCGCCGCAAGACTCCGGGACGATCGGTTTCGAGATAAACCGCCTGCTTGGCGCGATCGTATATCGCATCCCAACCATGTGCTTCCATGCCTACGGCATCGATGCAGGAGTCCGGTCCACGGCCGCCCGTCATGTGGCGTAGCTTCTTCAAAACATCGCCATCGCTGAAATCGAGCACGTCCGCCTTTCCATATTCCTTCGCCAGCTCCAGACGTTCGGGAATCTGATCGATAGCGATAACCCGCTCGGCGCCGAACAGAAACGCGCTCCGGATAGCGAACTGCCCCACCGGGCCGCATCCCCACACCGCCACGGTGTCTCCGGGGCGAATGTTGCAGTTTTCCGCGGCCATGTATCCGGTGGGAAGAATATCCGAAAGGAACAGTACTTGTTCATCCGTGAGACCGTCTTCGATAACGATTGCTCCGACGTCAGCAAAAGGGACGCGCACATATTCCGCCTGGCCGCCCGCGTATCCGCCATAGAGATGCGAATAGCCAAACAAGCCAGCGCCCGAGGCTCCGTATAGCCGCCGGAGAATCTGGGCGTTCGGGTTCGTATTATCGCAGAGTGACCAAAATTGTTCCTTACAAAAGAAGCACGATCCACAGCAAATTGTGAAAGGAACAACGACGCGATTCCCCTTCTTCAGGCGCTTGATGTTCTGGCCAATCTCGACGACTTCCCCCATGAATTCGTGGCCAAGAATGTCGCCCTTCTTCATGCCAGGAATGAACCCGTTGTAAATGTGTAGATCGGAGCCGCAGATTGCTGTCAGGGTTACCCGCACAATTACATCGTTCGGACTCACGATCTTCGGATCGTCTACTCTTTCGATGCGTACGTCGTTTTTCCCGTACCAGCAGAGCGCTCTCATAGGCCGGCTCCGGCAATGGGCTCAGATCTCCGATCGGGGCGGGCCGGACCATGATTGTCCCCGCGGCCGCGTGGCTGCCCTTTGGTAGTCACCACTTCGCCGGTATCCAGATACTGCCGCAGCCGGTAGAGGTCTCGCTCCATTTCTGCTTCTGCGTCGCGGTTGAAGAGCTTTGCAATGTAGGCTCCGGCGAAGCCTGCCGGGGGATTGTATTGGAAATCAACGCTCAATTCCGTGCCGCGTCCGCCCGGGGCGTCCTTGAATCGCACAGATCCTGCGCTGTCTACCTGCGACCCGGGTAACGACCGCCAGGCAAGCAGTTCGCCCGGGATCTCATTGATGATTTCCGCATCCCATTCGAGCCGCTTTCCCCCGGGGCCCTCCGCGACCCAATGAGACGTTTTAGAGTCCACCGGTTCTACTGCCACCAGATGCTGCATAACCTGGGGCAAGTTCGACAGGTCGCGCCAGAACGCAAAAACCCGGTCGCGTGGCGTACTCAGCGTAATCGCGCCGGAAGCGCGCACACCGGTTTCATAAGGGACGCTGACCGAGCTCCACGGATCTGTCGGCTGGGTTCGCACGCCCAGTAATTGGTACAGATAGCAATGGCCGCTAATGCCCCGCCGAACCATTTCCGCGGCCGCCAGGACACCCAACGGAGAACCGGACCTCCGGCGCACGCTGGAGACTGCTAGCAGGGTGCCGCCCACGATTGAGAGAACGCGATCAACCGTGCTCATGTTTTCAATCGGGACGCGGGAACCCAGTACAATTTGTGACATGCTCATCGCCTTGTTAGAGCCGTAGCGAACCGGAACTGTTACATGTACCTCTTGCTCGGACTCTTCCCAAGGTCAAACCAGCTGCTTTGCCTCCTCTTCTTTGCGCGCGTTTTCCAGAATTCGCTCGCTGTCTGGCTCGCCTTGCTCAAGAGCTTTATGCAGGTTATTCGCGTGTTCTTCCTGAAGATTCGCGAACATGGGTGCTTCGAGCGGATCGACGATAGCTTCGACGATGACGGGTCCGGCTGTGGCGAAGGCTGCATCGATTGCGGCATTCAGCTTTGAAGGATGGTCAACAAAGTGTCCTTCCCCGCCGCAGGCACGTGCGAATGCCGCATAGTCGATCGGATGCAAATCGCAGGCATACTCAGGATTACCTTCGAACATCAATTGCTCCCATTTAATCTGGCCTAACGAATTGTTCCGGAACACAAATACTTTTACGGGGAGCTGGTACTTCACACAGGTGGCAAATTCCGCCATCAGCATCGCCATTCCACCGTCGCCCGCGACAGCAACACACTGCCGGTCCGGATACGCCAGTTGTGCTGCGATCGCGTAAGGTAAGGCGCAAGCCATGGATGCCATCGAGCCGGAAACAGAATGCATCTGCCCGGCCCTGGCGGGAATGTGGCGTGCCCACCATGCCGTGATAGTGCCGGAATCCACTGAGACAATTGCGTTGTCATGCAGCCGGCGGCCAATCTCGGCTGCAAAACGCTGCGGCTTCAATGGCTCGGCGTCGCTTTGTTCATTCGCTGCCTGGGCGTTATGCCACGACACGATTCTGCTGCGGATCTGGTCGGCGAACGAACGGTCTTCGCGCCGGTGGAGCAAGGGGAGCAGGCTTTTCAATACTTGCCGCGTATCGCCCACAAGCCCGACATCCACCGGATAGCGTAGCCCGATCCGAACAGCGTCCCGGTCGATCTGTACGCCTTTTGCCTGGCCAGGTTTCGGTAAGTACTCGATATATGGGAAACTCGTGCCCACCATCAGCAACGCATCGCATTCCCGCATCAGATGCTCGGATGCCGTGGTTCCCAGCAGGCCGATTGCGCCGGTCGTATACGGGTAATCGTCTGGAACGGAGCATTTGCCCAGCAGCGCTTTCGCAATCGGTGCGCCCAGTGATTCGGCCACATCGATTAGTTCCCGGGTGGCGCCCAAGGCACCGCGTCCGGCGAGGATGGCCGGCCGGGAAGCAGAATTCAGGATCTCAGCGGCTTGACGAAGTTGCTTTTCCTCCGGAAGGCCGGAAGCTGCAGCCGGTACGTCCGAAGTGTGATGAAGAACATTATGGGTTGATCCCTTTTCTGGAAGCTCTTCATCCTGAAAGTCCGCAGGAATCGCGACATGGGCAACTCCATGCCGTGTGATCGCCGCGCGGCAGGCGAGATCGATAACATTCTCAACGTGGCCGGCTCCCATAACGCGCGCATTGTAAACGCAGACATCCTGGAAGACATGGTCCAACTCGACATCTTGCTGCGCATAAGTAGACAACAAGTCGTGATAGTGCATGCCGGTAATCGCCAGCACCGGTTGTCCATCGCCCTTTGCGTCGTACAGGCCATTTAAAAGATGAAGTCCGCCTGGCCCGGATGTGGCCAGGCACACACCCAGGTTGCCTGTATATTTCCCCCAGGCACATGCCATGAAAGCAGCTGATTCCTCGTGGCGCACCTGAATGAATCGGATGCGATCGCGGCGTTTCCGCAGCGCTTCCATGATTCCATTGATTCCATCGCCGGGAAGGCCGAACACAATCCCGACGCCCCAATCGATAAGGCTTTTGACGAGAATATCGGCGGCTGTAGTCTTGGGCATCGCTTGGTAGACACTTTCCCGGATGCTGGTGTTACCGGAAAACTGCGGGGAAGCGGGCGAGACTTTGGCGAGCGTTCGTGACCATCGAGAGCTACATCGTCAAAGTCCTAAATGGAAGCGAAATTGCTCTAGATATTGTGTTCGTTTCGAGCCTGAATTGAAACTAAGGAGGAATATGTCCACGTTAAAAAATTTAATCGTTGACGAATTGCAGGACCTGCTACACGCGGAAAACCAGCTTGTGAAAGCGCTTCCAAAGATGGCGAAGGCCGCTCGATCGCCGGAATTGAAGAAAGCTTTCGAAAACCACTTGCAAGAGACGGAGAGTCATGTCGAGCGACTGAAAGACATCTTCGGACTATTAGGGGAAAAAGCCAAGGCAAAGCCATGCAAAGGGATGGCGGGCCTAGTTGCCGAAGGCCAGGAGATAATCACCGAGGGTAAGAAGAAGGAAGATTTCGAATCGGACCTGGGGATCATTGCTGCCGCCCAGAAAGTGGAGCACTACGAAATTTCCGGCTACGGAACAGTCAGAGCTATGGCGGAAGAACTGGGAGCGAAACCAATTGTTCAGTTGCTGTCCGCCACCCTTAAGGAAGAAGAGGCAGCAGACAAGTTGCTGACGAAGGTTTCGCAGCCGCTGCTCGAACAGGCCAAAGAGGAAGAAGAGGACCTGGTGGCCCATTCCCGGTAGGTCAGATTCTTCCGACATGGCCAAGAAGAAGCAAACGAAACCCGCCCAGCAGCAGAAAAAACGCCCGGGGCGCGAGACGCAGATGCATCCACGTCCCGAGGCTGTAGCGCCTTCTTATAAGCCGGCCGGTAAGCTCAAGGGCAAAGTTGCCATCATCACCGGCGCGGACAGTGGGATTGGCCGCGCCGTGGCAGCAGCTTTTGCAATGGAAGGTGCTAGCGTTGCCGCAGCGTATCTCGAAGAGCACCAGGATGCGAGAGAAACACAAAGGCTCGTCGAGTCAGCGGGTGGGACGTGCCTGCTCATCGCCGGTGATGTCGGCAGCGAAAGTTTCTGCCGGCGCCTGGTTGACAAGTGCGTGTCGAAGTTCGGAAAGCTTGACATTCTGGTGAACAATGCTGCCGAGCAGCACCCTCAGGATGACTTTACGCGGATCACCAGTAAGCAAATGGAGCGTACGTTCCGCACCAACATCTTTTCGATGTTCTACCTGACCAAGGCGGCACTCGAGCATTTACCACGAAACGGCATCATCATTAACACAACGTCTGTGACTGCATATCGAGGGAGCGATCACTTGATTGATTACGCTTCTACCAAGGGAGCCATCGTTGCTTTTACACGGTCGTTGGCAAAATCGCTGGCGCCGAAAAGGATTCGAGTAAATGCCGTTGCTCCGGGACCTATCTGGACGCCCCTCATTCCGTCCACTTTTCCCCGGAAGCGGGTGAAGGAATTCGGCGCTGATACTCCTATGGGCCGGCCTGGCGAACCGTCGGAAGTCGCGCCATCCTACGTTTTCCTGGCCTGCGGCGATTCATCGTATATGACAGGGCAGGTCTTACATCCGAACGGTGGCGAAATCATTAACGGATAAGCGAGTACAGAAACACAAGACGGGCTTGGTACGCTATCCGCAGCATGAACCGAAGATCCTTTCTCGAGACCTGCGCAGGCGCGGCAGGCGCCATAAGCCTCGGTGCTCCACTTGCCAGCGCTGCCGCATTGCCGAAGACCAAGATCACGCGTATCCGGTATTACAGGACTCCGACGGATGCAGCGGGCCGCCCCAATACAAGACAACCGCTTTTTAACCAGAGCACCAACGTCGTCATCGTCGAAACCGATGCGGGGCTCATTGGCGTGGGCGAGGGCGGCTCCGGCGACACGATGGAACAGTGCGCGGGTTTGCTGATTGGCGAGGATCCGTTTCGCACAGATCGTTTATGGCAATCGATGTATCGCGCCTACTTCTATCCGGCCGGCCGGGAGAAAGTGCACGCTCTCGGCGCACTCGATGTCGCGCTGTGGGATTTAAAGGGCAAGGCGCTGGGCGTGCCGGTATATCAACTGCTCGGCGGCCAATCGCGCGATCACGTCGAGTGCTACTCAACCGGCTTTCCGGCAAAAGGGTCGCCGAAGGAAGTCGCCAAAGCTTGCATTGATGCGGGATTCCGCGCTTATCGGATTTCAACCGATAGACGAGGACCTGTGATGGATCGATTTGAGACGGTCAACCGCGTCTTCGAGCTGTGTAAGCAGGTTCGCGAGGGTGCGGGCAAGGATGGGTCGTGGTGCATCGACTTTCATACGGAGCTGGATATGCCGGACGCAGTGGCGCTCGCCAATCAGATCGAGCACCTGCGTCCCTATTTTGTGGAAGATCTCGTACGCAGCGAAAACCCGGGAATTTACCGGACGCTGCGGCATCAGGTAAAGGTACCGATTGCGGTAGGCGAGCAGTTCGGCCCCAAATGGGAATGGAACGAATTGATCGAGCAGCACCTTACCGACTACGCTCGCGCCACCATTCCCAACGTCGGGGGAATTACCGAATTCCAGAAGATTGCCGCCATGTGCGAGACCCACTATGTGGGGCTTGTCCCGCATTTTACGGGTCCGATCTCAGAGGCGGCTATGGTTCACTGCTCAACAGTTTTTTCCGGGCCCGTGTTGATGGAAATGGTAATGGGTGGAACGCGGCCCTGGCCATACCTGAATCAAAGCTACGATCTCAGGGATGGCAAGCTCTGGCCGAACGATCGGCCAGGACTGGGAGTGGAAGTGGACACCTCGAAGCTTCAGCAGATCGGCGACTATCGGGAGGCCTATTCGCTGACACCGATGCTGAAGAGACCCGACGGATCTTATACGAACTGGTAAACGCCCTCTAGATCGAAGCTACCTTGGCGTTACGCCAGGCGGAGATGGTGTGTGTCAGCGGGCTGACGCGCTGCCCCGGCAAAATGATTCCCGTCAGATTCAGCGGGTCGGCTGCGGCAGGCTCCTGTAACGCCGGAGTTTCATTCTGCCTCCGAAGCGATCGCAGCAGATCGAGCGCCTCCGGGCGCGCAAACTGCTCACCCGTGAAACCGGTAACGAAACGTCCGCCGCGAATCTGTCCGCGCGCTTCCATGCGGCGGAAAACCGGAAGTAGATCGCGCCAGGGCGGAGCGCCCGATTCGCGCGCCAGCAGGTCGCGCAGCACGACACCCCAGCGTGTTAACAGCTGATCCGCCCACTTCTCGACACGAACATCATCGGGGCAACCCTCGCGGCGCAGCAGCGCCCACCGCCCGGCCGCATGCCGGGGACGGCCACTCCGGCCGCGTCCCTCACCTCGCCGCCGCTTGGGATCCACCAGCGCGCGCAAGTTCTCAAATCCATCGGCGGTCGCCAGCCCCGCTGCGGATAATTCCCAAAGGGCGTCCTCCACTTCGCTTGAAAGGCGGCCTGTGCCTCGCGTGATCTCATTGAAAAAGAGACTACGCTCCCGCATCATGATCTCCAGTACATCGCGCGCTGCGTGAGAGAGAGATTGCGTGGGCTCTTCGGCGGCACGTGTTTCGAGCAGCCACGGCGCATCCTCACGAACCAATAGCGCTAGCGGGGCGATGCGTGTGGCGCGAATCCGGCTGCCTTCTCCATCCTCGAGCGCGGGGTGTGGTGCAATCCGCGCCCACATGACTTCGCCGGACAGACAAATCTCGTCGAGCATTTCGGGCCGGTAGTTCACGATTCGCGCGGGTAATACTTGCGTCTCCCACGCGGCCGCCGGTACTTCATAGCCCTCGAGCTGACGCACGATTTCGAGCAGCCCATCGGCGCCGTGGAGCCGTCCTTCGAGAGTGAAATGCTGCCAGCGGCACAGGAATGCATGGAATTGCTGCGCGGTCACCGGCTCGATCTCCCGGCGCAGCTGTTTCAACGTGCGGCGATGGATCCGTGCCAGGATGCGGCGATTGCACCATTCCGTTTCAGCCTCTGCCGCAGCGGTGAATTTCCCGCGAAGCACTTGACCTTCCGATTCCAGTTGGGCGAATGCCAGATCGATCTCGCCTACCGAAAAGGAAAGTTGCGCCGACAGTCCCGATGCCGTCACCGGCCCCGACATCTCCAGCCAGCCGCGTACTGTTGTCAATACATCGGCCGCGGCCGCGAGCCGCTCGGTTGCAATCCAGTAAACTTGCGTCCCGCGCTCCATTTCCGATGCTCGGCCCGTCCGGTTCAGCTCAGCATAGAACTCTGTCCACTCTGCGACCGGCGGCATCGTTATCAGGGTCAACAACGCGTCATGCAACTCGTCGGCATTACGAACCTCGGGGCGGCTTTCGGAAGCAACTTCTTCGATAGCCCCTGGATCGAGCACTCCGACGCCCGTCAGCGAGTCGGCCGGCAGTACGCGTCGAAGCTGCACGGCGCGCGCGCGGCGTTCTTCAAGCGGCGCGTCGTCCAGGAATGCATACGGGTTGGCGTTCAGAATTTCATGGCTGAATTGCGATGGCTCCGGTGTTTCGATCGCGCGGGTTTCGATGGTCCCCGTCTCGATGCCCGCCAACACTCCTTCCAGTCCCTGGAGGTCCATCGCTTCATAGAGACAATTGGCGATCGTTTCATTGACGAGCGGATGATCGGGAATGCGGATGGGCCCGGTGAGATTCTCAGCGCAGGCAACTTGATCCGGAAAGACAGCTGCCAGCAGATCCTCCGAGCGCATGCGTTGTATGGGTGGCGGCACCTTCCGGCCGCCACCGAATCGGGGAATTGCCAGTGCTCTTGTGGCATTCCAGCGCCAGCGCGTGCCGAACATCGGAGCGTCCAGCAGCGCCTGCGTCAGAACGTCTTTCGCTGTGACTGTCTTGACGAAATCAAATACCAGCTCGAGCGGAAACGCATGCCTGTCGCTGAGAGAAATTACGATGCCGTTATCGGTGGCGGCTGCCTGCAACTCGAAGTTAAAGGATCGGCAAAAGCGTTTGCGCAGCGCCAGGCCCCACGCGCGATTGATACGGGAGCCGAAGGGAGCATGCAGGATGAGCTGCATACCGCCGGCCTCATCGAAGAATCGCTCGGCGACGACTGTTTGGGTCGAAGGAAGTCGGCCCAGCACGGCCGTTCCGGCGCGCAGGTAAGCAACAATCTGCCGCGCGCCGGCCACGTCGCACCCGCACCGCGCCGCGAGCCATGTTTCGCCGTCATCGGCCAGCGCCCGCTCCCGCAGCCGCGATACGGCAGATGACAACTCCGGAGAACGGCCGGGTGCTTCGCCAAGCCAAAACGGGATGGAAGGTGCGGCGCCTTGAGCGTCCTCAACGTGGACTTTTCCTTGCGTGACATGCCGGATTCGCCACGATCGCGTTCCCAGTAGAAAAACATCACCTGTCAGGCTTTCGACGGCGAAATCTTCGTCAAGGCTTCCGACCACTTTGCCATCAGGCTCCGCAATCACGCTGAATGCCGCATTGTCCGGAATCGCCCCGCCGGAAGTGATGGCTGCCAGCCGTGCGCCGCGCCGTCCGCGAACGCGCCTGTTCACCTGATCTCGATGCAGCAGCGCACCGCTTCGGCCTCTGGATGTTGCGATGCCTTCAGCCAGCATGGTCAGCACTTCATCGAAAGCCTGTCTTGTCAGGTTCCGGTACGGGTAAGCACTCCCGATCAACTGGAACAGTTCATCCTCTTGCCAGTCCGTCGTTGCCGTTTCTGCAACAATCTGCTGAGCCAGGATATCGAGCGCGTTCTCGCAGACGGAAATGCGCTCCAGTTCCCCGCTGAGAATCGCGTCGATGATCGCAGCGCATTCCACAAGCTCATCGCGCGTAGTGGGAAAGAGAATTCCCCGTGGCCGGGCGCCGGCCCAATGGCCGGACCGCCCGATGCGCTGCAGCGCTACCGCGATCGACCGCGTTGAACCGATTTGTACTACCAGATCCACTGTTCCGATGTCGATTCCAAGCTCGAGCGAGGCCGTTGCGACGACGGCCCTCAGCCGGCCCGATTTCAGGCGTGTTTCCGCCTCCATGCGGGTCGTCTTCGAGAGGCTGCCATGATGCGGAAGAACAACATCAGGTCCCAGACGCTCGGCAAGTGCGTGCGCCACGCGTTCGGACAACCGGCGGGTATTGACAAAGATCAGCGTCGTTCTATTGGCAATGATGTGTTTTGCGATGCGGTCGTAAATCTCGGCCCACATCTCGCTGGTTGCCACTGCGCCGAGTTCGTCATTCGGAACTTCCACTCGAAGTTCCATGTCACGGCGGTGGCCGGTGTCGACGATCTGAGCCGGCTCTGAGAGGAAACGGGCGATCCTTTCGACGGGTTTGACTGTCGCTGACAGTCCGATACGCTGCGGAATCGGGCGGCCGGATTGCTGCACTAGTGCGTTCAGCCGCGCCAGCGTGAGCGCCAGATGCGCGCCGCGCTTATCGGCGGCCATGGCGTGGATTTCATCGACAATAACAGCACGCGCCGTCTTTAGCCATTCGCGGGACCGCGCTGCCGTCAACAGAATGAATAACGATTCGGGCGTCGTCACCAGTACATGCGGAGGTTGACGATGGATGCGCTGCCGCTCCCAGGCCGGAGTGTCACCGGTCCGCAGCGCAATGCGGATCGGCGGCAGGTCCATTCCTTCTTCTCTTGCTAGCGCTGCAATTTCCGCCAGCGGTACTTCGAGGTTCCGGTGGATGTCGTTCGACAGCGCGCGCAGCGGTGAAACGTACACTACTTCCAATTCGTCCCGGAGCGTTCCGGCCCGTGCTTGCCGGATCAGCGCATCC
>CAYTVP010000012.1:0-17493 GCA_964441675.1 uncultured Solibacteraceae bacterium
CAAATCAACCGTCAGGTATCCGTCGGAGATCCGAACTTCGGGGGCCGCCTGGAAGCAGATCTCGAAGACTGCTCCTTCGATGCATGGTCCGACAACGATATGCCGCCAGTTTCGGACGAAAAGCTCATCGATCAGTTCCTTCATCACTGGTTCCGACGGTTCGAAATAGCTATAGGCCGTCTGGGCATCATCGAGATGCTCGACCACTTCAGAGAATTGCGGGACGAAAAGTACGTTCATGGATCCTCCTGAACTACCAAGCTCGTGACCATTTCGGCCCGGCCTTCGCGTTCATCTCTCGCAGGGAGTTCCGGACGCCGGCGTCGACCTCGATCTTCCGTGCGAACAGCCACAACAAGTCCGAGAGCCGATTCAAATAGGCGAGAACATTGGGATCGACGGCTTCGCCCGACTCGATCAGCCGAACGACGCAGCGCTCCGCCCTGCGACAGACCGTTCTCGAGAGGTCGAACGCAGCTGCCGTTGGATGCTCCCCAGGTAGCGACCAGTCAGACAGGAGGCCTTCAATTGCTTCAATCTCGTGAACCTGGTTTGTTAGTTGGTCCACTATTTCTCCTGGTACGGGAACCTGTGGTTTCCGACTCTCCGGCGGAGTTGCCAATCCAGAGCCGACTCGAAATAGCTCCCGTTGAATCAGCTTGGTCCGCTCGCGTAAATCGGCGTCTTCACAGCGCGAACGCGCGACTCCCAAAGTCGAATTCAACTCGTCGACCGTTCCATACGCCTCGACGCGCAAACTGGACTTTGAGACTCGGATGCCTCCTGCGAGGCCCGTCTGGCCGCCATCTCCACGTTTAGTTGCAATACTCATGCTTGATCTCGCGATCGATAACGCGAAGGCGAATCTGTGACGGCTTTGCGGCGG
This sequence comes from uncultured Solibacteraceae bacterium, assembly GCA_964441675.1. Taxonomy (GTDB): domain Bacteria; phylum Acidobacteriota; class Terriglobia; order Bryobacterales; family Bryobacteraceae; genus JAPKYZ01. The sequence continues at coordinate 887 of CAYTVP010000012.1, forward strand.
TGTGCAATGCGGCGACCGCCGCATCCGGTTCAATTCCGCCGACTATTGATCGAGAGTGGGGTCGTTCAACTTTGATTTGAGAAATCTTCATGCTCGCTGCCTCCGGAAATGAGGCGACAGACTTCCAGCGAGAATGAAATTACTCTGATATCGGGTGGACGATTTGTATTGGAGTGAATTTGCACTCTTTCCGTTCTCCGCAGAAAGTAAGCCGTCTCAACTTCAGGTAGGTCTCCTGGCTACGAGGGGCGAGCAAACCGCTCAACCATTTCACCTTCCCCGGCGAACAGCACCGAGTGGTATTCGAAACAGTAACCCTCTTCACAGTGGCGGGACCGCGCCGGTTTTGCACCGGACTTCCCTTTTATGCCCTTGCGGGCACCTGAGGATTCTTAGTATGCGCGAAGGAGTACAACGAATGCAAGGGCTGCGATGATCCCGGCCAGAACGATCAACCTGCCGGCAAGCGGAACATCACCTTCAGCCCCGGCCGGGGGATCGGACGGATCGCCAAACCATTCTCAGTAACGAGAACCCCATTGGCCCAAATGGGCCGACAAGCTTCGATATGGCCTCACGAGCAGCGGAAAGCTCGCCGCGGTTGGCCGCTCGATCAACATCTCATACGTGACGACCCGTTTTTCGTCCACTAAGTTATACAACGTCGATTGCGAACTCGTTCGTCCGGTTCGGGACCAGGGGGCCGGAGGTTCGAACCCTCTCGCCCCGACCAAAAACTCGATTCCGAACCTCGTGCCCAGCCGGCTACTTGCTGCTCCGAGCGGGACCTGATTTCGTGGCGGCGCGAGCTTCGTCCCTCTCCACTTGCAGTTTGTATCCCAAATAGTATTTAAAGATATTGCTCACATAGTTGACTGTCTCCGCACCCACACGTTTCGCGACGGCATACTCGACATTCTTAAACCATATGTTCGGATTTAGACCCATGCCGGCAGCCATTTGACGGCATTGCTTGATGCGAGCCGGCCCGGCGTTGTAGGCTGCGATCGTCATGAGGCTCTTATTGATTGGATCCATTGCCTCGTCCTTGAAGTAATCGTCGCGAATATACTTCAGAAGCTTGACACCGGCATGGATATTATTCTCCAGATTTTGCACATCTGGAATCTTCACCGGCGCCCCAGCGGCCGTTGACGGCATCACCTGCATCACTCCGATGGCTCCGGCGCGGCTCCGGACCGAATGGTCGAGACCCGATTCCTGGTAGGCCTCGGCAGCGATTAGCAGCCATGGAAACTGATACTGATCGGCGTACTTTTGAAACAACCCAGCCATTTCGTTGAACCGTTTCACGCTTTCCGGAGAACGGTTGTTTTTGACGAACCGCGGATTCTTCAGATAGCGGTTAACCAGCGTGTTGCCAAAGGCGGTTCCGACTCGATGCGTCTTCGCAAACTCCTCGAGCAGCGCTCGAAGCTGTGGCGAATCCTTTCGCACGGCCCAGCCGATCTCGCGCTTTTCGGTGATCGGAAACGAGTCATATACTTGCAGCCCAGCAAAGACGTTCTTCCACAGCTGGGCGATATAGAGGGGGACTACGGCGTACTCGACCATTCCGGCATTGGCCATCTCAACCAAGTCCTCCCAGTCGATGTTGGCATCTGCGGCCTTGAGCTGAATTGCCGGTTTTCCGGAAGCAGTAAGCTTCTTGCTGTGAGCCGCGAGATCTGTCCACGAGACACCTTCTTTGAATAGGTAAACCTCTTTCCCGGAGAGATCATCCAGTCCTGAGAGGCTGGGAGCGGCAGCGCCCGCCACGATGACATCCTGACGGTCACTCGCTACCGGAACGAAGTCGACGATTTTCTTTCGCTCGTCTGTTACTGCGACACCAACCGCCGCAATGTCGCCATGGCCATCCAACAGGTCAGACTGGAGCTTCTCGTGAGACGTTGGAATGAGAACTATATTTATCTTGTCTTTCCCGGTTCGGTCATTGGGATGCAGTTTGCGGTTCACGAATCGCTCGAACTCCACGAGCGCCTCGTAGCTGATTCCGCGGGGCCGGCCTTGATCAATGAAGTAAGAGCTTCTGTTGAAGAAGACCAACGCCCGAATGAGCCGCTTCTTGTCGTCGATGTCGCCCTTGTAGACGCCCCTGCGTTTTTCTAACTCCTGAAGAGCATTCACCTCCGGGATCTTTTGCGCTGGAACAGAAGCCGCTGCTACGGCGAATAACATAAGGGCAGTTATAGTTTGTTGAAACATCGGTTATCTCCCATCACGAACACATCGGAACCCGAGATGATTTGTCCCGGTATTGATGTCGCCCTTGCCACGCCCGCCGGGCATATAGCGAGAGCAATATTGATCGCTGCAAAGGAACGAACCGCTGCGCATCACTCTCTTTGGTACGCCAGGCTCACTGGGATCAAGGCTGTCGGAAGGGCCGCGTGGATTACGCACGGTCCCTTGTGCTGCCTGCCGGGCATATGTGTCGGGGCGATACCAGTCCGCCACCCACTCCCATACGTTGCCCGCCATGTCGTACAGACCATAGTTGTTAGGCCGGAACGAGCGGACAGGCGCCGTCGTGCGATAGCCGTCTTCGACAGTATTCCGATTAGGGAACTTACCCTGAAATATATTGGACTCCTGGTGTCCTTCCGGAGCGAACTCATCGCCCCAGACGTACGGCTTTCGATCCAGCCCTCCCCTTGCAGCAAATTCCCATTCGGCCTCGGTGGGAAGCCGCTTCCCTGCCCAGGTGGCATAGGCGACCGCATCCGGCCACGCAATATGGACTACCGGATGGTTCTCCTTCCCTTTGAGATCACTGTCAGGACCTTCGGGGTGACGCCAGTTCGCTCCCTTGACGTACCTCCACCAACGAAAGTGACTGTCAAGCGGAACGTCATGATCCGGCGGCGAAAATACTACAGAACCAGCGACCAGGTTCTCCTGAGGTGCTCCTGGAAACTCCGTGGCCGTTGGGGTCTTCTCAGCCAGCGTCATGTATCCGGTTGCTTCGGCAAACTTCGCAAACTCGGCATTGGTGACTTCAGTTCTGTCCATCCAGAAACCATCGACGTATACACGGTGCACGGGGCGCGAATCTCCCATCCGATCGCGGTCCGTCCCCATCCAGAATTCGCCTCCCGGAATCCACGCCATTTCGGAGCTTTGTCCCCCGTGCCGGAGGAAGGCGAGCATATTACGGTCAACGGCAAAGAACAAGAGCGCCGCCAGCAGAACCAAGGCGCCGCCCGCGGTGTAGATCCATCCTCGGCGAGTAGGCCGGTGCTGATTCTCCTCAGTGGCGTCCTTTCTTCCAGATTTATGCTGTCTCATGACACTTCTTACAGACCATCTCCCCAAAGATATTGATACGCGACCGTGAAAGCGTTGAAATCCGCGCCGATCGATGTCACAGCTCCGCGGCTGAAGGCGAACTTCAGCGACTGTCGCCGCTCGATCGGGAGCGCTAGTGTAAAGCCGAATCGCGAGTTTCGCTGCAGGTCTGCATTTGCCACGCCGTTGACCGACGTTCGGCCGCCTGCATAAAAATTGGCATCGAAAGCAGCCCACAGGCGTGGTCGAAAGGTGTGGACAACGTGGAGTTGCATCGAGCCGATTGGGTCTTGTCGTCGAATCCGGCCGCCATAAAACTCATTATTGTCGGTGAACATCCACGCCCCGGCATACAATTCGACGGTCCATTTCCTGAAGGCGTGACTAAGTCCCACTTCCGGTTTCCAAGCCCATCGATTCGCGCCCACATTGATTAGCTTGGCCGGGTCGTACTGGCCCAGAGGCGCGATGATGGTTATGCTCGCTCCGACGTTCGTATTTTTGCGGTGACGTGCGAACTCTTTGACGCGCAGCGCGGGCGTCCCGTAGAGATTGACAGCGAACCGAACGACGGGATCGCGTAATCCGGATCGGTAAGCTTGTGTAAACTCACCGATATATTTACCTTGCAGATTGCCGGCGCTATAGGGTATTCCGATAGCAACGTTCGCCGATCGTTTCAGGAAGCCAACGGTACGCACATACGAAAGGACGCTCGTGTTAATTCGGGCTGTCGCATCTTCAACCGGTAAGGAAGGATCGAACGTCAAATCGCCGGAACTTAGGTTATTCGCGACAACTAGCATGTTCACACCTATTGGCGACGGCGAGTAAGCCCCGGGCTCCAGTTCCTGTCCGTGCATCAACAAAGTCGCCAGAAAAAAGGCCGCTGAACAACAAATTATCGATTTCACCCTGGTCTTTCGTCACTTCATGCTTTCCCGAACTTCCACCAGTAGCTGATCGAACACATCGCTCCGAATCAGGCCGATGCGTGGAAACTCCAGATCGAGAATGATGTAAACAGAAACTGTCATCAAGCCCGCAAAACCGATTACATGGAGCCAACTCCGCCTCCTGGTGCCAACCATCCCATAGCCGGCAAGCAGCGACCCAACCAACACCATCGTGGCGAGCATGACAAAGATGATGGCAGGTGGGTGAGTTCGTAGCGCCATCGTACGCTTTGCTGTGATGTCGATCATGTCGTTCAGCGATGTCATCACTAGAGACGTCACAGCGTTTCCGTTGACGTCTACCGACTTGCATGCAGCCACCGCCTGCACCCAGATTTTCCTCTGAATCTCGGCAGAGTTAGTCAACAGTTGTTTTGCTGCTTCAATATCCGGCAATGCCCGATAGACTGCCAATCGCGAATCGACATATCTGCGAAAGTCGTTTCGCAGCGCCGGTTGGTTCGCGGCGGGAAGGAAGTCCAAACGGAGATATGCCGTGCCAATAGCATTTGCCTCTTCGACTATAAGCTGACGGCGTATGTCGAACCGGGATGCCGCTCCTGAAAACGTAAACGCAATCATGAGGCCTATAAGGCCGAAAACGGCACCATCGACCGCGCCGTAGGAGGTGCCGGTGCCCTCTGGGTCCTTACTACGATGCTTGTGTCCAATGCGTCGCCCCATCTCAAGCATCAGGAGCATGCCAAAGAAAAGCCCCGACACAAGCGAGATGCCAATAGCGTAGTAGTTCATGAAAATCGCCTCATCAGCCATTAGCGTCGCCGGCCACCCAATGAACGTCCACCCGAATAAGTCCGAGGATTCGCACCGCTCGAGCGCCAGTTCTGATAGCTCTGAGATCTTTGCGCTCCCGACTGTCGATATTGATAATCTCGATTTAGCCCCCCGTGCGCAGTCGACGGCGTTGATCGAGCCTGAGCCTCTGCCCGAGTGGTGGAAGTCGTTGAGGAGTGCGCGGGCGTGTGCGAAGTCCACTGGCCATTCTCGTACTTGTGCCATCCGCTATCCTGACGTCTATAGACGTTGCCGTCCCTGCCGGCATATAGGTCGCCCGAAGCTGTGCGATGGATCGCACCGGTGCCAGCATCGCCCGAGACTCGAATTCCCGCGCCACCCTGCGACGTCTGGAAGCCGCCCACTGAACCTCGGCTATCGGAGTAGTGGCCGCCGCGCACCCAGTCGTCGCCATTGGTAGCCACGCCTCGACCCCAGCTCTGATAAGGATTCGCCGCCTGATACCCGGCAGAATGGACACCGGTGTGAGGATTGTAGGCCTGGTATGTTCGGTAAGCTCCACCGGGACCATAGCCGCCGGTGCGCCGTTCATATCGGCCCGTGTGCGGATTGTACCCTGCTGCCCATCCCGCGCCACCGTACGGTCCATAGGCGTACCCACCGCGATAGTAACCACCATGATGAACGCTGTAGAACGCACCGCATCCATAAGTATAGGGATACGGATGATAGATCGGATATGGATAATACCCGTAGTAGAAGTAAGGTGGATAGTAATACCCCGTTCCCCAGACGACAGTTGCTCCAATAACAAATCCACCGATAAATCCCGCCGTATAACCGTAGGTAACAGTCGATGGAGACGATTCGTACACGTTTACGTAGGTGACATTGTGTACCGGCGAGCTAGGTGGGATCGTATAGATTTCCGCCGGCACTTTGTCTAGCAAGATCCACGGACCTGCCGGCGCCGGCGCCGAAAACCAGATTGCTTTTTCGCAAAGATAATATGCGGAGCCAATACGAATTACCGTGCTGGTCGTGTTCAGCGCATACTCCATTGATGTACCGTCGATCTTCTTGAACTGCGGTTCGCCCGAGTAGCTCACTGCCGGCGCCGTGATCTCGTTCCGGGAAACGGTCGCCAGTTGAGGAACCTGCGCTTGGACGACGGCCTCGCGTGCTTCCGCGGTTCCGGGCACCGACGCTAATACGCGGCCTTTTGCGTGATCGGCTGGAATGTTCGCGAAGTCGGCCGGTAGGTCGGGAGTACAGAATGTCCAGGGCCCGTCAAGTGATACTGCCCGGTACCAGCGGCCCGCCACGAGATAGTAATAGCTTTTGGTCGCATCCGCCCAGAACAGATCGCTTTCGGTGTTGCTAATCCATGCGATCTTAGTGCCAGGAATCATCTGGTATGTAGGCGAACCGTTGATCTGGATCAACTCTGCGGGTTTGTCGCTATAGACGATTTCGGGCGCAGCTCGAACGGAAGATCCAGGTTTCGGCGGTATCTGAGCCCTGATATCCTTCCAGTTCTCCGTTGCAGGTATGTTTGAGAATCCGGCTGCTAGCATGCCGGTGGCACTCCAGGGGCCTTTCAAGTCCTTTGCTACGAGCCACAGGTCTTCGCTGAGAAGGTAGTAGACTGATCCGGCTCGAAACACCGGCCAGTTCGTGTTGATCGCAAAGTAAAGATCTGTAACACCTTCTACAGGGGCGAATGCAGGCTCCCCATCGAAGAGCAACATACGGGCTTTGGTCTTTCTGACAAAAATGGTGGGGGGATCTGTCTTGAATCGGAGAGTCGACATTTGAGGCGGATCGTTGGCATCAAACATCGTTAGAAGCCGATCCAGAGAAGTGACTATCTTGTGCTTCGGGAAGAGTTCGCCGGCTACTTTCCGAACCTTCTCTCCATATTTCGGGTCCTCTGAGCCGAAATTAGCCTCTACTACCTGAATGTCTTTGATCGCGACGGTCCGAGTTGCATGATTGGTTTCGGTCTTTGCTTCAACCGACAAGACACCGGCGGCCGGCTTGGCCGCACCCTTGAGTGTGACCAATGCTGCGAATCGAGCTTTCAGCTTTACGCCGTCTGGCCAATTGTCGAGTTGGGGAGGAAAGAGCTGAAGCTTGTCGCCACTCTTTGTGTAGACGCGAGGCCAGTCGCTGGCTGTCGGCTTGGTGGTGGCGCCGAGTGCGATGGAACATCCAATTACCACCGTGGCGAGAGTTCTGATGCTCATTGACGTCCTGCCCTTCTGTGACTCACTTGCTCCAATGAGCCAGAGTCAAAAGGAATACAAGACCACCGCCTTCCGTAGTGGATCGTACTCCAACTTCCAATAGTATCGGAAAGTAAGGAGTCCAGCTCACTGTCCTTTGGCAAAGAAAGGCATTGTTATTCCCGGGCCGATCCCAAAGGACCGATTCTTTGCTGGTATTAGCCGTGCAGGAAGGTCGCTTCCGCTATCGCCAGCCCCTCCCATTGGGAATAGTGAACGCACTTGCAGCACCTTTGACGAATGATCTCCCGGCACCGCCCTCCAAAGTCAGAATGTCTCCGACTGGTAGGTCCTTGTCCCGGTTCTTCGTGTGCATTTCTTAATAGCCGCCAGGAGAGGCGTGCCGGTTCTTTGTCCCGTCGAAATAGACCGCGGCTCCGCCGCTAATTTCTGAGACCACATGCCGAGGCCCGGCTGTGTAGCAGATCTCAGTCCGAGAGCGCCTTTCATATTATGGCCACGCACTGGGCGACAGCGGGAGCTGTGCCAATATCGACAGAAACATCAGTGAGTAAACTGAACGCAACAATTTCTTCCCTGGATTGACACACTTCCTTGGCGGTTCCCCAACTAGTGGCGTGTCGCAGAGTAACTATTACCACGAGGGTAACGACTCTTCGATGCGCCCTTCATTGCTGAGCCACTCTCGTTGTCCGAACAACAGCGCACCGATCTGAATGAGATCGCGCAATCGCGGTCGCTGCCGGCCGGATTCGTGTTCCGAGCCAAGCTGATTCTTATGTTGGCCGACGGAGTGCCCTTTGCGGCCATCAAAGAGAGGTTGCAGACCACCGCACCGACAATTTCCCGCTGGAAACAGCGATTTGTGGAACAGGGATTAGAAGGCCTGGACACCTATCATCCTGGACAGCAGGCGGTCGTTTTGACACCCGCCCTGCGGGCGAAGATCCTGGCGGCGACGCGCCAAAAACCGAAGGACGGTTCGACGCATTGGAGCTGCCGCAAGCTGGCTGTGGCGGTTCACGTCAGTAAGGACATGGTGCATCGCGTGTGGCGGGAGGCCGGATTGAAACCTCATCGGATGGAGCGCTATCTGGCCAGCGACGATCCGGACTTCGAACGCAAAGCCGCCGACGTGATCGGGCTGTATCTGAATCCGCCACAGCACGCCGCGGTGTTTTGTGTGGATGAGAAGACGGCAATTCAAGCGCTGGATCGACGGGACCCCGTACTGCCCCTGTCTCCGCGCCGCGCCGAACGCCACGGATTCGAATATTACCGCCACGGCACGCTGTCGCTGTACGCCGCGCTCGACACCAAGACCGGACGGGTTCATGGGAAAACAGCGGCTCGCCACACCAGCGCCGACTTCGTGGATTTCCTCGGAGAAGTGGTCGCGCAATGCCAGCCGAAGCAGGAACTCCACATCATTCTCGACAATCTGTCGGCGCACAAAACGCAAGCTGTGCGGGAGTTTCTGGATGCGCATCCGCAGGTGCGGCTGCACTTCACGCCGACTTATTCTTCGTGGCTGAATCAAGTCGAACTGTGGTTCGCCAACATCGAGCGTGATGTGATCGCCCGCGGTGTGTTCACCTCGGTGCCGGACCTGGCTCGCAAGCTTCGCCGCTATATCAATGCTTATTCGGCCAACGCTCGGCCGATTCGTTGGAAATACTCGGATGTCACTCGCCGTATTCGTAGTAACGATCTGGCTGCGACACGCCACTAGACGCCGAGCGGCGTTAGACCGTAGGCGCGCGCGAGGTCGTTGATACCTGTACGCAACGCGGTCCACAGACGGGCGACGTCACTGCCATAGCTACCCCGCACGACGGCCTGATTGATCCGGCGTCCGTCGTCAAGAACACGTTCTACTTGGACCCGTGTTTCCATCCACTTATCGGTCGCATCGAACTTACGCCTCAATCTATTGGTGGACTGGTTGATATCACCCAGAGCATCTTCCAAGTCATCCTTCCTCGCATGGGCGTTAGTTTTCTGAGCTTCGGTTGGCGCCCGCCGCCCGCGGCGGCCTTGTGCCTGCGCGGTGCTGTTAGCTGTTCTTGCTGATTCGCCGCGACGTTCCAGATAGTTGCGAAACTCGTCGACGCCATCTTCGACTTTCCGAATGAGATTGCCCACTTGAGCCTTCGCCATCACTTGAGCAGCGGCAGAGGCTTCAGCCAGGAAAACGAGCGCCATGACTGCAAATAATTTTCCCATCACTGGATCTCCATGATACCTTGTCGATCTTGCCGGTGAACTTGAACGGTACCGTATCCCTGGGTGACCGCCGTGCCTTCATCCGCGCCTACGTCGTCACGCCCGCGAAGATCAGGAGTGCCGACAAGCCGGTAATGAATCGCGAATCCGTTCTGCAGAGATATTTCCTCAGCCAACTGGTAGTGGCGATTTCAATGGGAAGACCAGACGCGTTTCCGAGGGAACCTTGAGGTGCTGACCTTTAGCTGCAGCGGCGGAAATCGCACCCACACCGGCACCCACCACGGCGCCGATCGCGGCACCTTGGCCACCGCCGGCAAGCGCGCCGATTCCCGCACCAATGCCGCCTAGCCCAACGCCACGCCGTAGAGCCTTTTTCTTCTTCGTTGTTCCCTCGCCTTTGATCGTGGCGTAATCGGTGGACGTACTGTATGGCTTACCACCGACCGTAACATCGTATAGTTTCAAGGCCATTTCTTTGGATCCTTGAATCTGTACAACCTGCACCGTGCAGTTAGCGCCCCGCGGGATGACGACCTTACTTCCTACCGCAATCGGATCGTCAATGCTGGCGCGATAGCGCTGACTCGCGCCGCTTGCGGCTCCGTCGATGCTGTCGATCATCCGGACGGTGATCTGTGTACCGGCAGGAATGGTTGCCTTGGGGGCCGCCGCGGAGTGCGGGGTTGGGGTGCTCGGCGGCGCCGCCGCCGGGGCCGCCATCGGCTTGAACTCGATGGCGCTGATCTGCCCGATCTGGTACTTCCGCGGAACACCGTCTAACGCCACGAAGGTCACCACCTGCGTATCGCCGTCGATCATCGTCCCCTGAATGGCCGAGCCGTCTTTCAGTCGAAGCGTGTCCCCAACCATGCTTTGCTGAACGAGAGCAGCTATCGCAACGAGCCCAGCGAGTCTTGCATTCATCATGGTGTCTCCTGGATACGCTCTCTATTCGACGATAGGAAGGCTCGATGCAATCTGGAGATCGAGAATCATCAAAAGCTGGTTCTCAATCTGCAAGAATCGCCCCGCCACCTTCGGCGACAATGCCTGACTCATCCTCTGGACTGCGTTCTTCTTCAACTCAGTCCGGCGTGCCTCAAGATCCAGCATCTTTGCTGCGAGCTCAGAGGCAACTTGATCGTTCATCGACCCGTAGTTGGCTGCGAACTTCTTGATTCCTGCGTATTTCTCGTCGCCAAGTTTGGTCAGATCTTTGTCGTAAGCCTCATAGATCGGCCAAAACTTGCCGGCTTGCTCGGGTGTCAGAGCCATTAGCTGACTGATGATTGACACCTTCTGCGTCTTTACGTCCTGACGCAACAGGCTCGCATAAGTGTCAATATTGGCTTCTTCGTGATCTGTTCTTGGCGGGTTCTGTCCCCAACCCATACCAGCAACGGCAAAGCACAATACGCTCACGCTGATAATTGTTTTCATCGAAATCTCCTTCGGCGTTCTCTAGGACTTCTGTTTTGGCGGATAGTTCTTTAGCAGCTTCGCGACACCCTTCGTGATGTTTTTGCTGCGCTTCTCAGGTTTTGCGTTCTCATCAATGGTCTTCGTGGCAATGCCGCGCCAAACGAGCTGCTTCTTCGGCACTTCATACATATCGAGGGCAAAAGTACCCACGAGAATCGTCGAAGTTGATGCGGTGCTCATTCCGCCCCCACCGCCATACCATCCGGCTCGTCCCCAGCCTGGCCCATAACCCCAGCCGCTGTCATAGGAGGTAATCTGCTTCTCCTGGCCGATCGCTACCTGATAGCCGACAAAGAGATCGACGCTGTCGCTGTCGGATTTTGTCAGACCCTTCTTTCCAAGCTCGGCATCTACAGCTTCCTTCAACTGTTTATCGAGCAAACTGTCGAGCTTAGTCCCGCCTTCAACCTCGACCCACTTGTAGGTCTTATACCGGGTAAAATCAGCTTCCTTATCGAAGTTGTAGCCGACATCCTGTGCCGAAGCGCTAGCCGCCAGGGCAGCTACCGCGATCCAGTTTTGCAGTTTCATACTCTTTTCCTCTCCTTAGTCCTGCCATCTCCTCTTCTCAGGCCGCCGAGGAGCGCCGCGAAGGTGTCCGATACGAGATATCTTTCCAGGACGAGCCACAAAGCACATTCATCCATACGCGAGAGCCAGGGTGCCTATTTTCATAAGGAAGTTTTTCCCGATGGAGATGCTCCCCATATTATCGGTCAGAGTTCAGCAATCCGGTACGTCGTACACAAAATCCACGAGGTGGCCAAGACGCCGGCTACCGTTCTGATCGAGGGTGAAACAGGCGTCGGCAAAGAACTGGTCGCTCGCGCGGTCCATGACGGGAGCCTTCGGGCGACCGGACCGTTTATCCGAGGGAACTGCGCGGCTTTGCCTCCGACCCTGATCGAAAGCGAACTGTTCGGCCACGAAAGGGGTGCCTTCACCGGAGCCGATCGGATGCGGAAAGGCAGATTCGAGTTGGCCGACGGCGGCACTCTTTTCCTTGACGAGGCCGGTGAACTGCCCCTCAATGTTCAAGCCAAACTCCTTCGTGTCCTCCAGGAAGGCGAGTTTGAACGCGTGGGCGATTTCGAGAGGACCTCTTCTATCGGTTGCAGATATATCCCACCAGCATGCCGCCGTTGAGAGAACGCCGGGAGAATATTCCGTTGCTTGCGCGACACTTCACGATGCGGCTGGCTACTCGCTACGGAAAGGTGATCAAACGAAATCCCGGGACATGCAATGAAGGAGCTCACGGATTGCGATTCGCCGGGAAATGTACGCGAACTGAAGAATGTTGTCATCGAGCGAACGGTTATCTCCCCTTCCGGGCCCTCTCTGAGTATCCCGCGCGATCTCGGGCGCCGGAAGGCGGGTCGTATCGGCGAAGTGGCCACAGCATTCGTTTCTCTCGACGAGATGGAACGGATCTACATTCGCCGCGTTCTGGATCATACCGACTGGAAGATCGCCGGCCCTGGTGGGGCAGCGGAGATTTTGTGCGTTCATGCCAACACCCTTCGATCCAGAATGGCCAAACTTGGCATCAGCCGGGAAATCGCGAGCAGCGCACCGCGTAATAACGATAGATAGACACTGTGGCCGTCGCCGGCAATTCGATCCTCGTCGTTTCGTTAGAACGCGGCGCCCACGACTTCGGTGTCACTCAATCTCAAGGAACAGCTGATCCTGCGACGCTACGCCATTCGATGAAACAATGAGTATCGGTTGCGTGCCGGACGGAGTTTGCTCAGAGATCATTAAATTCACCTGGTATATTCCGATGAGCCCGGGAGCCAATCCCGCAAAAGTAACCGTCGCCGGTACACCGCCTACGTATACTGTTCCCGTCCCGATGACGGTAGAAAGAGGAGAGTCCGGAGTAACTGTTCCGGCCGCCGGTGGAGTGGTCACCGCGCCAAGCCCGTTGGCATATAGCGTTACATAGCTACCAGGTGACGCTGGAGCTAGACGGGAATTTTGCGTACCGTCTTGATTGATGACTTTGGCGCGACCATCGCCCGCCGCTACTGGATAAATCGCCGGCGACTCAGGCCTCACGTTAACCGTAACGTTTGTGCTGTTTAGGTTGTTGTAGTTGACGGTCATCGTCATCGAACTCGCCGTCACTGTATAGGGAATCTGTGCGATAGATACCAGAGCCGACGCGTACGCGATCGGGATCGGCGTGCCGTTGATTGAAACCGTCGTCCCACCAAGCGTGGTTGGAAGATTTCCGGCCGGCGCCGAGACACCGACTATCGGGCCAAGTCCCGTACCGAAGATGGCTACGCGCTCGCCTGGAGCCACAGGTCCGCTAACTAAGCTTGCTTCGTTCACAACCGTGTCGGCGGAGAAGCTGGGGACCAACTGGTTCGTCCCCGTTATCGTCACGCCGAAGTTCAAGATATACCCGACATTGCTATTTCCACCATTGTTCTGAACGGCCAGGCGCCAGGTTCCGATGGAGGACTGGCCATTGAAGTTCCCCAACGGCTCGTTTCCTTGAAATGTTCCCACAGATGACTCACTCGGACAAAAGTCAGCAAACCGCTGTCCCGCAGTATCGTCAAAATTAACATTGACGTTACGCAGTGATCCGCAGTTCCGCTCCAGCAGCTTGGTCCTCGTGCCTGCCGGCGAGAATAGGAAGACATTAAGATCTCCCACCTGCGGGTAGCTGATCTGCACACGAGCAGTTACCTTCGACATCTCGAGAGCCAACGGAACGAAGACTCTGGCGATTGTAAAGATTTCAGCGTCGGCTGTCGGGACAATGGGAAGCGGGGCACCAACATAGTTAAAAGTAACGGTCTGCTGCCCTTGTACTGCCATAGTGCTCAAGGCAAGAAGTGTTGAGGCCAGAAGAGGCAAGTGGAATCTCATGGTATATCTCCGAGGACTAAGAGCGTCAAAACATCGGGAGCGGCGCAAAAAATATTGCAGCATATGACGCTGACAGCAAAAACTGACCGTATGAAGAAATTTTGAGGCTTATTTAGCTAAACGATGATCTTAATTAGAATACCCTAGAATTCCGGCAAGTGGATGATAAACAAACGCGAAGGGCCGTCTTCGGGGAGAAGGTACAGGGTCCGCCCCCGAATTGCCATGCCCTCGTGAGTGAAGAGGACGCCACGATCCGTTTTGCTCGCAATCCACCGATTTTGAAGAGCCAACGTTCTTGGGTCGAGCCAATCGATCGTGCCTCCGGCTTCGCGCAGGCCGCTTGCAACTAAAGAATCATTCCAAAATTTCATATCCTGAAACCGGCTATCTAAAGGATTATCGCGGCGTTCTCCGGAGCGCAGATCGATAAACTGCCGCGCGTCCCAATTCGCGCCGATAATCTGTTCGCCGCGAACCGCTACAGCGCCGACGTGGTCGGCAACCGGGATAGATTCGATGACAGCGAGACTCTCTTTACTGAGCCGCAGCACGGTTGAAGTGCTCTTTGGCCGGTATTCCGCTACCGGCACCCAAATGGACGTTTCGTCCGCGGCGATACCACCGGGATGGTATTGCGCCCCGCGCGTCAAATCGACGGTGCGCAGGATCTTGCCCGAAGTCAACTCAAACTCGTGCAGACGCCCGCGCTTTTGCTTGCGCTGAACCTCGGATACCCAGAGCTTTTCGCCGTCGGTGTCAATTCCCTGAACGTGATCCAGCTCCGCCTGGAGGGGGATGGTTTGTTCCGGAAGTGGAAGCCGAAGTTGCGCCACAGCGAGAGCGACAGCAATAAGCCCACAGGTCATAAGAGTGTAGATTTACCGCGCTTCCTTCAGAACCTCCTCCAGCGTATCGGCAAGGATGAAATTATCGAAGTAGATTGTGTCTACTGCGGGATGATGAGGACTTCGGTGAATTCCGGGCTGACAGAAGTACACGCTTTCCGGGCCTTTCGTTTTCAGTTTCTTATCCAGGACGAGAATGCCATCGAACCATAGCCGGGTGTTTCCCTTCTCCGGGTCCTCTGACCAACGGATGTGCATGGCCAACTGATGCCATTCGCCGATCCGGAAGTCGGCTTCCCACTCGGTCCCGTTGCGACCAAGATTGCCCGTACCGTATTTAATGGAGGCCCCGCTGCCGTTCTTTGGCTCAACCCACCAGGTCATCACGTTGTTGTACCTGGGCGGCGGATTGCCCTCCCAGTAGAAGAAATTGTCACGGCCTTTGGGCGGCTCGGCCATGTACATGTAGAACGACATGTACGTCTCGGAACCTTCTTCCACAGTGATCCGGGGCCCACCGACTTGCACCCTCAACTGCCGGGCGTTGAAGACATCGTCTTCATGAATAGTGAACTTTCCGGCATATCTGCCTTCCTGCACGATGTCGCTGACCACCTGGACATTCCGGGGTGTGGCATTCTGACCGCGGGTGCCGGTATTGTTCCATTGACTCAGATCACCGGTTTCAAAATCAGCCTTGAAGATGATTTTGGCGGAGCTCGGAGGCACGGCGATCGATAGCGCGGCGAGCAGAATAACTCTCAACATTTCTCGTATTCTGTCACGCGGGCAGAACGGCTACATTCGGGGTGTTCTATATATGACTTAGGTTAATTCCTCACCAATGAAAAAATGTGCGAGCCTCCTCGCTATTGTTCTTCTGACCGCGGCGTGTACCACCGTGCCGAAGCCATCAACGCCCGCGGCGTCAGCACCGGTCACGTCCGCCGGCGCATCGGCGCTCAAGCAGATCGACCAAGCTGCGCTGAAGACTATGGTGGACACGACGGCCCACGAACTCCTGATCCCAGGCGCAGTGGTTCTCTTGCGTACGCCCCAGGGAGAGTTTACGGTCACCTACGGCACCACGTTACAAGGTGAAGTCATCCCGCCCCGCGCGGACACCCGCTTCAGGATCGCCTCGAATACCAAGACGATGACTGCAGCGGTGATCCTGCAACTGGCCCAGGAGAACAAGCTCAGTGTCGGCGATCCGGTGTCGAAGTACCTTTCGGGCGTGCCTGACGGCGACCATATCACCATTGCTGAGTTGCTCGAAATGCGTAGCGGCCTCTACAACTACACAAATGCTCCCGAAGTCGCGGCGAGCATCGACCATGACGCGGCCAAGGTTTGGTCTCCGGCCGAAGTGCTGGCTATTTCGTTCGTGCGCCCACGTAACTTTCCGCCCGGTACAGCTTTCGAGTACAACAACACAAATTACGCGCTGCTTGGCCTCATCGCGGCCAAGGCCGGGGGCAAGCCGCTGCCCCAGGCGATGCTGGACCGTTTGTTTGGACCACTCCGTATGCAGCACACCGAACTCCCCGCCGCGGACGTAAACACTATCCCCGATCCCTATTCACATGGCTACCTTTACGGCAGTTCTTCGGTTGCCCTGGTAGGGGAACCTCCTTACTCGCCCGGCGTCCAGGCCGCTGCCCGGGCCGGCACCCTCCTGCCCAAGGACTACACGAACGTGAACCATTCTTTTGCTACGGCAGCCGGGGGTGTCATCTCCACTGCCAACGATCTCGCCACCTGGATCCAGGCACTGGTTTCCGGTCGCGTGCTCAACGCCGCATATCAGCGCCGCTGGCTTGCGAGCTTGCAGCCCGAGGACCCCACGAAGCCCAACGGCCAACAGTATGGGTACGGCATCGGCA
>CAYTVP010000012.1:17503-22782 GCA_964441675.1 uncultured Solibacteraceae bacterium
CGGCAAACTGAGTTGGGGAGCGAACACGATCTACTTTCACGGCGGCGAAACACCGGGCTACAACTCATTCATGGGCTACGACCCAAAGAGTCAGATGACGCTTGTGGTCTGGACCAATCTGACGGTGTCGCTCGACGGAGAACCGACTGCCAATACTCTCATGTTGAAGGTGCTCGATCAGACTTACGTGGTGTCACCTCTCGCGCCTCCCTCATCATCTGCTCCTCCTCTTTAGTATTCGAAGTGAGCCGGAATAGGTCTATCGTGAAGCCACAACTTCAATTTCGATAAGCGCTCCGCTCCACAGCGCCGCGACTCCGACACCGGTCTTGGACGGGCGGTGCTTGAAATACTGCCCGTAGATCTCGTTCGCGGCGCCAATCAGCGAGAAATCCGTTAAATACAGATTCACCTTTGCCACTTTGTCGAGTGAAGTTCCCGCAGCGCTGAGACAACGCACAACATTGTCAATTGCTTGCCTGGTTTGTACGTGAATGCCGCCATCGGCCAAGCGGCCGGTTGCCGGATCGATGCCAAGCTGGCCCGAAACAAATACAAGGTCACCAAGGATCGTGACTTGTGAAAACGTGTTGTTTGCAGGCGGAAGGCCCTGCACCTCGATTGGGGTTGGATGCATGTCTTCTACCTTAGGTCCGAAAAGTGAAGCTGTGATCTATTTTCTTTTGGCGGCTGTGGGATTCGGATTGATAACGTCCGATCCAATATCGACGAGAGCGAGACAGGTTCCCGAGCCGCCGCACAGACGCGCGCCCACAGAGCGTAACTTATCAACGTTGGGGCCGACAAGCGACACCGCCGTGACGCGTAGTTCCTGTCCCGGTTTGATCTTAATAGACGGCTGCTTCTCGTCGCTTGCAACCAAAGTGATCTTGCGAGAAATTTGTTTAGCCATATCTGCTCCTTACAGTTTGTTTCGAAATTGATCCGCTTCGTCATAAGTAAAACCTTCGAGAGGTACAGTTCCAACGCCGGAAGCAATGAGGCGCGGGAGATTGGCGCGCCAGAAAGCGCTCTGTTCCTCAAGGGCATGACGATCCTTGCGCAGATGTCTGTCCGGACACCCTCCCCAGCAAATTGGCAGAAATGAGCAACTTGAACATCGCTCGGCTTCCGTTGGATCGAACGTCCGCCACCAGTTTGCATCCGGAAACTCTTGAGGGCTGCCGAGGATCGGGAATACCTGATCGTTGTGAGAGACGGTACTGGTTAGAAGTGGCGCGACGGCGCGTTCCTTCTGGCCAACATGCAGGCCGCATCGATACTCTAAGCCATCGGCTCCGACGATGGCCGAATCACTCGCAAGGGCGGCGCAAACCCAGTTGCGGGGCAAAGGTAGCCCGTCCGGAGCCTCCGGTTCTTCGACGAGAGTCTCGCTGCCCACCTCATCCCGGATCTGTTGGCGTAATTCCTCGAACTCCGCCATGTCCATCTCCTTGGGACGCAGAAACCCACACTGCTCGCTGTAGGCGGAAATGCGGGCAGGTTGAATGACGGCAGGAAACGCTCGAGTGAACCATCCTCTCTCTCGTGCCATGGAAAGAAATGGCATCAGATCAGAGCGGTTGTGACTGCCCAGGTTAAGGCGGATATCGACGCGCACAACATCGAGCAGTTGGTCAACAAGAGTTACTGCGCGATCAAAAGACGATTCGGAAGGAGTGGCATATTCGGAACGGTAACGGCGAGTCCGGTTGTGCTTCTCGCGCATACCATCAAAGGAAATCTGCACCTGCCGGATTGCATGCCGGCGAATGAATTCCTGGGGAGCCTCCGGCCAGCAGGTTCCATTCGAAACTACCGACGCGTGATAGTCGACTTTTACGTCGCGGCAGAGTTGTTGCAAAGCTATTGAAGCAGGTTCCAGAAATGCGACGTTTAACAGCGGTTCGCCGCCATACCAGTCAACATGCAGGCTTCGTTTTTGGCTTTGTTGTAACCGGAAGCGCACAAACTCGACCAATGATGGAACATCTGCTTCGCTCAGCTTTTCCTTGGTCCGCTCCTCATAGCAGTAGAAACAGCCCAGATTGCAGTCCTGAGTAGTGGTAACAGTAAGAACGAGGGGCGTCTGTCGGCGCGCGTTCCAGTAACGGGATTGGATATGCGCTCTCTCATCCCAGCCGGTGGGAACGACGAACCCG
Organism: uncultured Solibacteraceae bacterium; assembly: GCA_964441675.1. Taxonomy (GTDB): domain Bacteria; phylum Acidobacteriota; class Terriglobia; order Bryobacterales; family Bryobacteraceae; genus JAPKYZ01. Next base: position 19,666 of record CAYTVP010000012.1, read on the forward strand.
CCGTTCCGAAGCATACTCAAAACATCGAGGGGAATGATTCCCGAAGGCAACTCAGAAACATTCCTGGTCAGCAGGTCCGCTATTGCTTGCCCGTCTTCGCCATCCAGCCGGATAACGGCGCCCGATCCCGCATTGTAGAGGAGAACGCCTGATTCTGTCGGTACGCGAAAGTTGTAGCGGGAGACGATCCAAGTCGACTCTTGCTGACGGCGGTACCTGTCTCGAGACATCGGTTGCACCGTGGAAGCGTAGTGTATCAGACCAGTTGCGCAATGCAAGCTCAAGAAATTCACGCGAGTACTTTTGAGTTTTGCTTCCAACAGGTCTGATAAGATTCCGCAGATCCCCATTCCCTCGCGGAAGGCGCACCCTCCGGCCGTCGCGGGGAAGCACATCTATGAAAACAACCCGCCCGATAGAGCCACCTCGCTCATCTATGAGCCTGGGACTTCCGCTGTGTCTCCCATTGATTCTTCTGTCTCTATTGATGCCGCTTCGAAGCGGCGGACAGATTCCCAATCAGTTGCAAGGGCACAACGAAGTAGTCGATTTCACACCGGCCGAGTTGAGACCGATGCCGTCGCCGGAGGCGATTACCCGCGCTCGGGAGGCCTACTTCCGAGGCGGCATCGTCCGCATAATCCGGGGCAAGCCGGAAGACATGAAACGTCTTCTCGGCGTGAACGTCGCAACCTCCAACTCCGGCCCAGAGACAGCGAGTTCGGAGGAGATAATCGCCGTGCGGAAGATCAACCACACGATGCGTCAATTCAATGCGCGAATCACCAACACAGCTGGCTCGGATCCTGCGGCTTGGCACACAGCATTCGACAGTTGGAGAAATAGCCCAAGCGCTCCGGACGATGCTGTAGGAGATCCCTCCCCGCCGGCACAGGCGTGGACATTGATCCAGCAGAACGTCTACACCGGTGCCGATCGCAGCGGCAACACGAACTACACAGTTTCCATCTACCGCCTCAACACCAAGCAGGCTGTCTATGACTACTACATGGTCGTCCAGGACGCAAATGCTGTTCCGAATTTTGACCCATCCTGCTCTGGTTACCTCAATGGTCCCTGTGGGTGGTGGACCGACCATAGGACATTTGGTATGTCCGCCGGCGCCAATGGTGTCCTAATCGATCACGGACCAACGGGCACAATCACCAGTGAAAGCGTCGGCTTCAGCATCGGCGGTACGCTCGGCCCTCAGGGCCCTGGTGGCAGCGCTGGATTTAGCGAATCCTGGTCTCAGGCGTCGGTAACGACCACCGACCAGAGCACCGAAACGACTGCGGCGTGGCGTGAAGACTTTACAAGCCGCGGCGCCGAATCAGCCCCGCCGGGTACTTCCACAGGGAGCTTCCTGAGTCATCAAGGTGCTATCTTTCGCGTCCCGTTCGCTCAAAGTTTTACTCTGACAATCACAAACGTGACCGAATTTGTCTATAAGGCCATCTGGAACATATCCACAAACGGTAGCCCGATGGATCAGAGTCTGCAGGTGAATATTCCGGTTAATCCTCCAATTCTTTCCATGTCGCCACGGTCGCAGATGATCGCTCCAGGTCAGGCGCGCGTTGCATCCGTTACTGCAACCATCCCAGGTTCTTACCAGGGACTCTCGTGGCAGGTGACGTCCAATCCGGCGCAAGGCCTCGCCATCAGCCAGACCACGGGCGCTGACAGCGCCAGCCTGCTGCTGACCGTTGAACCCAACACGCCACTCGGTACAGTATGGAATCTGAACCTTCAGACGAGCCCACCCTATGGAGCACCCGCGGTCGCTCTAAATCCAATCGGAATCACCGTTACGGCAGGCTCGCCGCCCCCGCTGGCACTGGAAGGCATTCTGTTGGCCGGGGGCATGTCCGGCGGCGCGCCCTCCAGTTCCGCGGAGATTTACGACACTTTAAACAATTCGATTGTTTCCGTAGGACCTCTGAATACGGCACGTTCTCAGCACACGGCGACTGCGCTCGCCAACGGGAAAATCCTGATCGCCGGCGGGCAGGTTCTCTCCCCGACCACTGGTAGCATTTCGGCGACCGCAACCGCCGAGATCTACGATCCCAATACGCAACGTTTCGCGGCAGTCCAAGACGCCACAGCGTGTCCAGGAGTTGCCGGCTGCATGACGTATCCGCGATACGGTCACAGCGCTACCTTGCTCCCGGATGGTCGAGTGCTGATCGCTGGAGGGTTAGAGCAGTCGAATGATGCGCTCGCCTTAAACACTGCAGAACTCTACAATCCCACCACGCAGTCCTTCACTCCCGCGGGACGAATGGCTACCTCGCGTTTCACTCACGCTGCCATGTGGATTCCCAACCAAAAGAAGGTCCTCCTTGCCGGCGGAAACACAAGAATCGGCGGCCTCTCGGGGGATATTCCGCTGAACACCTCCGAATGGTTCGATCCGGCTACCGGCCAATTCTCGCCAGGGCCGGCCTTACTTGCGTACCAGGGATCCCCGACCTCGGTTTCCGCAGGCCCCTGCGTCTTCTGCCTGATTGGCGGCATCGATCGGAACAACAATCCCTCGAATACTTTTTCGGTATTCGGCCCGGCAGGGGGCACGCAGTGGTTTTCCTCGGGTCCACTAAATATTGCGCGTTCTCAATCTACTGCTACGCCCCTCGGGAATTCCGGATTGCTGGTAGCGGGAGGATTCACTAAGGACGTCCAAGGAAACTCTCACGTTTCCGCCACAGCGGAGGTGAACACGCTCAACAGCTCGGATCTGTGGCCCTGGCAATTCGCCAACAACGCCGCAATTTGCCCTGGCGCCGCCGGTTGTATGGTGACCGCGCGCGCGAATCATATGGCCAGCGTCCTGCCGCATGGCCGGGTGCTTTTGACAGGAGGGCAGGACGACGCGGGGAATAGTCTCGGGACGACCGAGATCTACGACCCGGCGACGCAAACGTTCAGTGCTGGCCCGGCAATGATCTTATCCCGCCTCTGGCACTCCGCAACTCCGTTTCGGGCAACAAACGTCACCACGACCACCACGCTCAATTCGAGCCAGAATCCCAGCATTTACGGCCAGGAGGTAACGTTTACCGCTACCGTGACATCTTCGTCCGGAGCTACGCCGACCGGGTCTGTGACATT
>CAYTVP010000012.1:22792-25160 GCA_964441675.1 uncultured Solibacteraceae bacterium
CCGATTTGGGAAATGTTCCATTGTCGGGAGGGACGGCATCTCTCAAACTGCCATCCTTGTCGGCGGGCAATCATCCGATTCAGGCCGTGTACAGCGGCAACGATACATTCTCCCAAAGCACATCCGCGACAACCAAGCAGGTGATCAACACGCTTACCCCGTCGATCTCGGTTGTGTCCTCGGCTAACCCTTCCGCGAACGGGGATTCGGTTACCTTTACCGCGACTGTTTCATCCAGCGACGGGACTCCTCAAGGCACCGTCGACGTCCTGGATGGAACGACTAAGCTCCAAACGATTCCGCTGCAGAACGGCTCAGCTCAGTGTGCCACGAATACCTTATCCGCGGGGATGCACTCAATTACCGCAAAGTATAACGGGGACAGTAATTACCAAAGCGTAACCTCACCGGTACTGAATCAAAACGTCGCACTCAAAACACAAACGGTGTTGGCCTCGTCAGCGAATCCCTCGTCGCTTGGTCAAGCCGTGGCTTTCACCGCCACCGTCACAGCCACGGGAGGGACGCCTATCGGCACTGTCGACTTCATCGCGGATTCTAAGACCGTCGCCAGCGGAGTAAGCATGCAGGGAGGCGTAGCGCGCTACTCTCTCGATCAGCTGACAGAGGGCAAACATTCCATCACCGCTATCTATAGGCCCACCCCGAATTCAGATTTCTCGGACAGCACATCTCCAACGCTCACTCAGTCCGTGCTGAACAAAACGACGACGTTGCTCGCCTCGTCGGCAAACCCATCGAGTCCGGGCCAGTCGGTTACACTTCAGGCATCCGTCACGGCGCCCGCCGGTACGCCAACTGGAACTGTAGACTTTGTCGATGGCACTACAGTCATAGCCGCCAAGGTTCCGGTAGCAAGTGGCAGCGCAACTCATTCAACTTCGACGCTCCAGCCCGGCTCTCATTCGATCACAGCGGTCTTTCGACCGGATGCAAACACGGATTTCGCTGGAAGCACATCACCTCCCCTGGCACAGGTGATTCTCGGTACTACATCGACGGCCCTGACCTCTTCTGTCAACCCTTCCACTCATGGGCAACCCATAATGTTCACCGCTACAGTGACCGGAGAGAGCGGTACGCCGACAGGGACGGTGACCTTTACCGACGGTCCCACGACTCTTGGCCAAACGCCGTTGACCAACGGGATAGCCGCCTTCTCCACAGCTACCCTAACCCAAGGCCCCCACACCATCGTGGCTTCATACAGTGGCGACAGCGCTTTCGGTGTCAGCAAATCTCCGCCCATCACTCAGACAGTAAATTTGACAATGCCCTCGGTGACACTCAGCTCCAGTCAGAATCCTTCCGCCCAAGGGCAACCAGTGACATTTACGGCAACCGTGACCGGCCCGGCGGGTACTTCTCCAACGGGTACGGTCGTGTTTCTCGATGGTTTGCACCTGCTGGGATCGGGATCAATCTCGGACACGATAGCGACTTATCCCACTTCGGCGCTTGTCACAGGCACCCATTCCATCACCGCGCGTTATCACGGCGATGACAATTTCAGCCCGGCCACTTCTCAGCCGCTGAGCCAGGTTGTTCGCGCCGCCCAGTGTTTACCGGCCACTATCTCGATTTCCGCTACTCCGTCCCCATCGACTGTCGGACAAACTGTGAGCTTTACCGCTACCGTAACGTGGAATGATGGCGGTACTCCCGCCGGTAGCGTGACCATTAGTGAAACTTTGGCCGATGGTGGGGTGACCACCTGGGGTTCGGCGAGCCTGTTGCCCAACGGAACTGCGGTCATTCCGGTGAATGGCCTTCCTTTGGGGACTCACACGATCTACGGCACCTACGGTGGGGACGGGTCGAGCAACCATTGCGGAGCTACGTCCGCGAGTTGGGATCAGACAGTGAGTGCTGCCGGTACGCAGTAACTAGCTGCCCGCTCCTAAGCAGGACGCGCAGGCGGAGAAGAGGCCGGCGGGAGAGAAAATGAGATTACTTCCGATCCGCTCCATAAGGCCGGTAGGATTGACTGGCCTTCCCTGCATCTTCCTCTGAGAGCGTGTGCGCCGAGTCCAGGAACTCTCTCACCCGTTGAGCCCACCCGTCGAAGGCTTCGCGCGCTGCCGCCCCTTTTTCCCGCTTCGAGAAGTTCGTAGCGCGAATCTCGGACCCGGCTCCGAGGTTTTCGCGGTCAACCATTGCTGCAATCTGTTCACCGGTCTCGGAATCGAGCAGCTCCATTTCGATGCCCACCTCCCCGATGTTGACCGCATGGTCGATCGCTTCCTCGGCATCGTCCGGTCGATCCTCCGCGGGGACCTCGCTACCTGCATCGACACCGATGACGGCAGAGCGGAGTCGCAGCACCAATGGCCCGGGCTGGTTGGCC
>CAYTVP010000013.1:0-24977 GCA_964441675.1 uncultured Solibacteraceae bacterium
CTCGGCCGCCATGGCCATGGCGTGGTATCGCACCGACCTGTACCACAGAGTGCTCAGCTTCTCCGGCACCTTCGTATACCAACAATGGCCCTATAATGCAGAGACGCCGCATGGCGCGTGGGATTTTCATCAAACGCTGATTCCCAACACTCCGAAGAAACCCCTGCGCATCTGGATGCACATCAGTGATCGCGACAACCTGATCACACGCGACGAGTATCACGACTGGGTTCTCGCCAACGAAAGAATGGCTAAAGTGCTGGCCGAAAAAGGCTATCCGTATCAGTTCGTTTTTGCGAAGAACGCCTCTCATTGCGACCGCGGCGTCAAGGCACAAACGCTACCGCTCGCCTTAGAGTACGTCTGGCAGGGCTACTCCAAGAAATAGCCGTTCGCACGTTGGTTCCGTGGGCACCGTTGTAAGATGAGGCGATCGGTGCATGCCGAATTGTACGCCTGCATCGGACAACCCTAAGAGTGCGAACATGTGTGACCAGGAACATTTCGAAAAGGACCTGTCAGAGTACGAGCGACGCGGCTTGGTGACGAGAAAACGCTTCGGCCGCGTGCTCGGGGCTGGCATCGCCATGATGCTGCCACAAATGGCAAATGCGGTTACGGTAACCGAATCCGATGTGAACGTGAAAACGCCAGACGGCGCAGCGGACTGCTACTTCGTGCATCCCGCAAGCGGCAGCGCTCCAGGCGTTCTGATATGGCCGGACATATTCGGATTACGGCCTGCATTTCGACAGATGGGCAAACGTCTCGCCGAATCGGGCTATTCAGTGCTCGTGGTCAATCCGTTCTATAGGACAAAGAAAGCTCCGACTGCCGAATCTGGCACAGCAACGCCGATTGACCAGGTCAGGCCGCTCGCCCAGACACTGAGCGAAACGACTCATATGGCGGATGCCCAAGCATTCATCGGCTGGTTAGACTCGCAGTCCTCTGTGGCTAAGGATCGGAAGATCGGCACGCAGGGTTATTGCATGGGTGGCCCAATCGCGTTTCGGACAGGTGGCGCAGTGCCCGATCGCGTGGGAGCCGTCGCATCCTTTCACGGCAGTAGACTCGTGACGGACAGCCCGGACAGTCCGCATTTACAAGCTGCGAAGACCAAAGCTCACTTTCTGATCGCAATTGCCTCGAATGACGATGCACGCTCGCCAAACGACAAAAACGTTTTGAGGGAGACGCTCGCCCAGGCTAAGCTTCCGGCCGAAATCGGAGTGTACGGCGGCGCGCACGGTTGGTGCCCTCCGGATTCCCGGGTCTATAATGAGCCCGACGCCGAGAAAGCCTGGAGTCGATTGCTGGAGCTGTACGGGAAAACCCTCGTCTGAACGTTGGCGGAGGAGGGATTGAGCTTAGAGCTGAGGTGCGTTGCACCGGCGCTGAGGCGCGGCGGCGAAACGAGGCGAAAAAAACCAGAACGCCGGGCGGCATTCGGGCGTAATAGAAATATGGCACTTGACCGCCAGCACCTGCGGCATGTTCTCCGGCGGCTGAAGCACTCGCCGATGTTCACCGTAGTGACGATCCTGACGATCGCTATCGGCGTCGGCGCAAACAGCGCGATCTTTAGCGTCATCAACGGCATTGTCCTGAAACCGTTGCCATACCCCGAGCCGGAAGCGCTGGTCGCCTTATGGGAAACGGCGCCCAACATCAACCTGCCGAAGGTGGAACTCTCGCCTGCCGATTACTTTATCTTCAGCGAGCAAAACCGCTCCTTTTCGAGTATGGGAGTCTGGAGCGGCGGCGCGGTGACGGTCACCGGCAGAGACACGCCGGAACAGGTGCGGAACATTAACGTCACGGAAGGGATACTGACCGCCTTGGGCGTTGCTCCGGTGTTGGGCCGCGCTTTCATGGACAAGGACACCAAGCCGGGCAGTCCGGAAACCGTGATCTTGACTCACTCATACTGGCAGAGGAAGTTCGGGGGAGATCCCTCCGCGCTCGGTAGGCCGCTGCTGGTGGACGGAACACCGCGGGACATCATTGGCGTCATGCCTGCCGGCTTCCGCTTCCTGACCGAAAATCCCGACGTGATTCTCCCGATGCGCTTCGACCGGGCGAAAACGACACTGGGCAATTACAGCTTTCCGGGCATTGGACGCCTAAAGCCAGGAGGTACGCTGCCGCAGGCGAATGCGGATGCTGCCCGGATGCTTCCAATCGCCCTGTCAAGCTTTCCGCCTCCTCCGGGCTTTAGCGCAAAGCTGTTCGAAGAAGCACGATTTCAGCCGGCGTTTCGCTCGCTGCATGAAGACGTCGTCGGCGAGCTGAGCAAGGTGCTGTGGGTGCTGATGGGCAGCATCGGAGTCGTGTTGCTGATCGCGTGCGTCAACGTGGCGAATCTTCTGCTGGTTCGCGCCGAAGGCCGTCAGCAGGAACTGGCCATCCGTCAAGCGCTCGGCGCTAGCCGCGGACGGATTGCGGGAGATCTTCTCTTCGAGAGTCTTGTGCTTGGCCTGCTGGGCGGCGCGGCGGGACTTGGGCTCGCCTGGGCTGCGCTGCGGCTGCTGGTGTCCATCGCGCCGGCATACCTGCCGCGGCTGGAGAATCTTACGATTGATGGGCCAGTGATCTTGTTCACCGTTGCGCTCTCCTTGATGGCCAGCGCATTGTTCGGACTCGTGCCCGTGATCAAGCACAGCTCGCCGAATGTGAACGCCGCGCTTCGCGGCGGCAGCCGCACACTAAGCCAGAGCCGCGAGCGGCACCGCACGCGCAACGTGCTGGTAGTGGTGCAAACCGGACTTGCGGTGGTACTCCTGATCGCGAGCGGGCTCATGATTCGCACGTTCCATTCGCTACGCCGCGTGGACCCCGGTTTTCGAGCGGCGGGCCTGCAAACATTTGAGATCTTTATTCCTTACACTGCCATCAAGGAGCCCGAGCGCGTGCTCCGCAGTTTCGAGGAGACTCAGCGCCGGCTCTCGGAAATCCCGGGTGTGACGATGGTCGCGTTCGGGAACACAGTTCCGATGGGCGGCAGCAACAGCAGCGATGTGCTCTATGCGGAGGACCGTACATATCGCGAAGGAGAAGTGCCGCCGATTCGGCGCATGCGGTGGGTCGCGCCGGGATACTTCCAGACCATGGGCACGCGGCTGGTTGCCGGGCGCGATTTCGCTTGGAACGAGCTTTACGATATCCGCAACGTTGCCATCGTTAGCGAGAACCTGGCGCGGGAAATGTGGCGCGACCCGAACTCTGCGCTCGGCAAGCGTATCCGGGAAGGAGCGAAGGACCCTTGGCGCGAGGTCGTCGGCGTCGTCGCGGATGTGCGGCATGACGGTGCGGACCAGAAAGCTCCGGCCACTGTTTACTACCCAATTCTCAGAAGGGGTTTTGCGGGAAGCGGCATAGACGTCACGCGCTCCCCGGTGTTTCTTGTGCGGACAGACCGCGCCGGCCTTGAGAGTCTCATGAGTCAGGTGCGCGAAACGGTCTGGTCCCTCAATCGGGAAACGCCCGTCGCCCGAGTGCGCACGATGGAGGAGATCTATCGCGCATCGATGGCGCGAAGCTCGTTCGCGCTGGTGATGCTTGCCATCGCGGGTGGCATGGCGCTGCTACTGGGCATCGTGGGAATTTACGGCGTGATCTCCTATGCTGTGTCGAGGCGAACTCGCGAACTGGGTATTCGCATTGCCCTGGGCGCGCCGCACCGCGCGGTACAGGCAATGGTGGTGAGGCAAGGCGTCGGCCTCGCTTTGATTGGTGTCGTGGCAGGACTTTTAGCGGCCGGGGCGCTCATGCGCCTGATGGGCGCGCTGCTGTTCGATATCAGTCCGGTTGACCCGGTGACTTATGGCGCGGTCTCAATTGGTTTGATTGGAGCCGCGGCCGCTGCCAGCTATCTGCCTGCCCGGCGCGCGTCGAACGTCAGTCCGACCGAAGCACTGCGGGCGGAGTAGGGTGCCTTGACTGGGAGAGTTTATATGCCGCTTGTGGATTCGCGCATCGACCATTGCCCTTGACATAGTCCGGAATAGGCCGCTTAGTGGAAGGTCGTAGCTGGGCGAACTCCGTAACTAGATTCTATTTCCGAAGTTGACAATACGATCAACTCAGCCGTATTACGCCAACACTATGAGCCACATTAAATGAGAATAATCATGGTCATTTTGAACAGTCATTTTTCGTGTTCATCTCATTTTCTGGAGGCGCAAGGGCGTGCCTTGCCTCAAAGCTCCTCCTTCTCCTTCTGTTGGCTGACACAGGGATTGCAGCTACCTACTATGTCAGTAACTCTGGCAGTGATTCGAAGAACGGCACAAGCATTGCTTCGGCATGGAAAACAGTTAGTAGGGTGAATCTGGCAACGTTGAGGCCCGGGGATCGAGTACTGTTTCAGGGCGGACAAATATTTACTGGCTCGTTGACCTTCGGACAAAATCACGGCGGCACGGCTACCGCTCCTCTGACAATCTCCTCTTTCGGCAATGAGCCGGCTACGATCGCTAGCGCGGGGACGGTAGCGATCAGCGCGTATAACGTAGCTGGACTGCGGCTATCAAACCTGAAGGTTCAAGGATCGGGTAGGACGAACAATCAACATGATGGCATTTCCTTTTATGCCGACCTGCCGGGAAACGTGAAGCTTGGTTTCATTGAAATTAGCAATGTGGAAGTAAGTGGATTCGGGAGCTATGGGATTTCAATCGGCGCCTGGAATAACAAGACCGGTTTTAGTGACGTACGCATCGTCGCGGTGTCTGCACACGATAACGGACTCGGGGGCATCAACGTTTGGGGACCATCGGTCACCTCCATTTCCGGCTATGCTCATCGAAACGTTTACATCGGATATTCAAAATCCTTCAACAATACCGGAATACCTGGTTATAGCCGCCATACCGGAGACGGTATTACGGTAGCCGACACGCAGAACGGCACGATCGAGCGATCGGTTGCCTACAGCAATGGCTCCCTAAACGACTATCCGCATGAAGGTCCTGTCGGAATCTGGGTGTACGACGTCACTGGTTTCTTGATTCAGTACAACGAATCATTCGGGAACCGGACGGGCGGCCATACGGACGGAGGTGGATTCGATTTCGATGGCGGCACACAAAATTCCATCATGCAATACAACTACTCGCATGACAACGACGGACCGGGCTACTTACTATGCATGTTCAGCGGAGCCCGACCCAATAAGGGAAATACAATTCGATACAACATCAGCCAGAACGACGGACGACGAAACGGGCCGGGGAGTATTCACCTTTATTCCACCATCTCCGACGCAAGCATCTACAACAACACCATTTCTCTTTCGCCGACTTTGAACGGTACGCCTGCGGCCGTCGTCATAGACGGAAATTCCTCGAACATTGCATTCAGGAATAATATCTTCACGAGTTCGGTGCCGGGCTCTTTGATTCGGGTGAGTGCCGGCCACTCGAATACCGTGTTCCAGGCGAACAACTACTGGGCAGGCGGCTCACCAGCGCGCATCCAATGGAGTGGCACTGAATACTCCGGCCTTACAGCGTGGCGCGCCGCAGCCAACCAGGAGAAGTACGGCGCAACACCTACGGGCCTGGAAGTAAACCCGCAGCTTGCGGCGGCAGATTCTGACGTCGTTGTAGCAAACCCAGGCCTGCTCACAACGCTGACAGGCTATCGGCTAACTCCGGATTCGACGCTCGTCAATGCGGGAATCAATCTGGCGGCGGTCCAAACATCGTTGCCCACTCTTGATTTCTACGGCAATCGTACGCCGCGGGACGGGGCTTATGATATCGGCGCGCATGAAGTGACGGCAACCGGAACGGCGGACCTGATCGCGCATTGGAAACTTGACGATGGGGGCCCGACCGCCAGCGATGCTTCCGGCAACGACCGCCCCGGAACCCTCCAGAAGGGCACAGTTTGGACTGTTGGCCAGATTGCGGGAGCGGCAAACTTCGACGGAGTCGACGACTACATCTCGACCTCCGGCGTTCCGCCTGTCGAAGAGGGAAGTTTCACGGTCAGCGCCTGGGTCCGCCCGCGAATGATTCCTCCCGGGACTGGGTCCGCCAACAATGCCGCTTACGGCATTGTCATCAAGAATGGCTACCATCTCGGCTTGAGTTACAGTTCCGAACAGCGGTTCGGAATGAATGCATTCCTCTCGGATTTAACGAACATTGGTGTCGAGAGCTCTATGCTCTTTGAGCCTGGTCAGTTCTATCATGTTGCTGGCGTCATCGATCGCAACTCTCAAACGACAAAGATCTACGTCAATGGTTCGCTCCAAGGTAGCCGGACGTGGCCGTCCGGTTTGCCGCTCAGGAATATGGGTACGGCTGTCTGGCAGATCGGATCGGCCAGTCCGGGTTCAACCACATGGGCGTGGCCGGCTGACGCAATGATTGACGATGTGCGCATCTATAGTCGCGCTCTGGCAGACAGCGAGATCGTCTCTCTTGGCTCGTCTTCCGGATGGTGATTCAGTAAAGTAGGCGGCCTAGGTCAGTGTGCATTGACCGATGCCCCAATTTCGGGCCTCAGCCAATTCTGCTAAAGGGTCGCCGTTCGAGAGAACTCCAAACGTCTCAGTGGCGCGCCGCGTATCCGCCACGAATTTCGTTACTTCGGGACCGCGCGCGGGAAAAAAGTCGATCGTACTCTGTGTATCGAACAGCGCGGCAATCCGGTGGGCTAACTGGGCGACGGTCGTGCCAACTCCGCTGCCGACATTCAAAGGTCCGTGAACATACGGCCCCAAGCCAGCTCGGAGAAAGGCATCGATTACGTAATCGACGTATAGGAAATCAATTACCTGTTGGCCGCCATATACAACGAGAGGCAACCCGCTTGCCGCACGTGCAAGGAAATTAGGGATGACGCGGTCACGATCCCCTGGGCCATACACGTTGGTCAAGCGCAGGATGGAAACCTCGAGGTCCCGCGCGATGAAAAGATCACCACACATTTCGGCGGCCGCTTTGCTGGTGCCGTACACGTTTTTTGGTGATATAGGAGCGAGTTCGGAGACCGGCAGGTTAGTTACCTCTCCATACACCTCACGAGATGAGGCCACCACTACCCGGTGAACTCCGGCATCCCGAGCCGCCTTCAGCACGTTGTAGGTACCGAGCACATTTGATGAGAAACATTCGTCCGGTCTGGATTCGCAGTCCATCACCTGAGAAAGCGCGGCGAGATGGAACACGACGCTGGCGCCGCGAAAAACGCGACTCAGTATATTGGGATCGCGAACGTCTCCATCGACCCTTCTGATGTTGTTAGCCGAGCCCGTCAGATTGTCCCAGGAGCCTCGGGAGCCATTGTCCAAGGTGATGACAGACTCACTACTGGCGGCAAGACGCTTCACCAAGTGACTGCCGATGAACCCTGCTCCCCCAGTTATAACCAAGGACACAGCCTCAGTGTATCTGGCGTAGTGAGTCGAGAGAGCCAAACGTTTATCTGAGTACTTCCTAGTACTACTATCTCGTGGGAACGGTGAGGCAGGCATCCTCGACGTTTCTTCAGCATTCTATTAGACATCGACTCCTTAGTACTTATCGGATTGCTAAAGTGAAAGATGTAGTGCACGGACATCGGACTTGTGTTCTTTGGCTGGCCGTAGCTGGCCTCGCGGGTTGTTCCGGTGGAGCAGGCCAGGCAGACCGCGAAGTCGAACTAGGCAAGAATTACGCCCGCCAGGGAAAATTGCGCGAGGCCACAGAGGCGTACCAGAGGGCACTGGATGCCGACCGCAAACACGGGGAGGCATACTATCGCCTCGCCTTGATCGACTGGGATTTGGGCCGCGGGACTACGCTTGAACGAAACCTCAGATCCGCTGTAGAACTACAGCCCGAAAATGCCGATGCCCTCGAAAAGCTGAGTGAGCTGTATTTGCTTTCGTATCAGTCTGACGACAACGCGACCCGGCGACAGACATACGCGACGGAGATGGCTCAGCTTGCCGAGCGGCTGCTTCGACTCAACCCCGACTCCCATCAAGGGATTCGCATCCAAGGCTATGCGGCTCTTTATGGCAAAGACTATAGAACGGCAATTGCATCATTCGAACGGGCGTTACAAGTCAATCCAACTGTGGCATCGGCGGATACCCTGGCAGGAGATCTCTTCGGGGCGATGGTCCTCGGGAACCGCACAACAGAGGCCGAGTCCTTCGCTCATTCCTATTTGGCGAATCACCCGGCCGCGACTCCCGTCTATGCGGCTCTTGTGTCCCATTACCAGAAGACAAATCAACCGTCGAAAGCGCTTGCCGTGCTGGAGAAGCGCACCAGCGAGAATCCACGCGACGTCGATGCACGGATCCAACTGGCCAGCGCGTATCGGTCGGCCGGGAAGTCAGCTGAGGCCGAACGCACCTTCCAGCAGATCGTCAGCGATCCCACTACGTTCCCCTCCGGAATTTTGCTTGTGGGGGACTTTTATGCAAACGCCGGTCGCGAGAGCGACGCCATGCGTATCTACAAGTTAGGCGAGCAGCGGCAACCAGATCGCAGATCCGTATTCCGCCTGAAGCAAGCCGTTCTGCTGCGGCGTCAGAACCAGGGAGCTGCGGCGTTACAGATCGTCGATGAGGTACTAAAGCAGCAGCCGGACCTGGATGCGCGGCTCATGAAGTATTCGTTGCTGGCAGATGGCGGCTACGCCGGTGGCGCGACTGCGGCGGTTCAGGATTTGACGGAGCTTCGCGAGAAATATCCAAAGGACGCCCGGGTTCTTATCGAGCTCGGACGAGCGTATTTGGCAGCAGGATTCACGCAGGAGGCTGGCGAGGCATTGAAGGACGCGATCTTTCGTGCGCCGCAGTCCGCCGAGGCCCACGAGGCGCTCGCGCGATGCTATGAAGCGCAAGGTCAGTTCGGTTTGATGCGCAACGCCGCTGAGCGTGCTTTCACTCTCGACTCGCGCAGCCGAAGCGCCCTGCTTCTTCGAGGTACCGCATACAGCCATCTAGGACTGAACGACAAAGTGCGTGAAGATCTCGTGAATGTACTTCGTTACTGGCCGGACTCGACTGAGGCCCGATACTATCTGGCGACAGTTGATGCGGCCGAACAGAAGTGGAACGAAGCGGAAACCGGATTTCGCAAGCTTGCCGATGCCGGCGACAAGCGGGCCATCATCGGGATGGCCGAGGTTTACAGTCAACAGCAGCACTTCGGTCCCGCGATGGCCATTCTGCGGAAGGCAATGGCCAACGACTCGAAGTCGCTCGATCTCCGCCTGGCGTATGCGAAAGCTGCCTCGTCAGCCGGAGATCACGATGCGGCGTTAGCCACGCTAAAAAGCTTGAGTATTGAGCATCCAGACGATGCGTCGATCCGGTTGCAGCTAGTGGATGCATATCGCAGAAAGGGTGACACTCAAGCTGCGCTTCAGGAAGCTCGCAGTGCAGCGAAGACCATTCCTCAAGAACCCGGCGTTTTATTGCAGCTCGCTGAGCTACTCGAAAGCCAACCCGGAAATAATGCGGAAGTACGGCAGCTCTATGAAACTGTTCTTGAGCTGCGATCTGATGATCCGAGGGCTGCCTCGAAGTTAGCCGAACTTTTGGCGGCCAACCCTTCGGAATGGGGTCGCGCTATGGATCTTGTGCAGCGCGCCGCGCGAGCGGGTACTGCCGACCTCGATGTCCTTTCAAGGCTGGCGTTCGTAAACTCAGCAACCGATCATCACAAGGAAGCGATAAGTCTGTATAGGAGCCTCGTTTCAAGATATCCTCGTAACCTGAAACTACGTCTCGATCTTGCCAGAGCGCTTTTGCGGAGCGGTCAACATCCGCAGGCTCGCCAGGAGCTTGAGTCCGCATTGCGCTCGAATCCAACGCCAGAGGAAGCTGACGCAATCAGGACAGCACTGTCGAATCTGTAGTTCGGCGTCATTTCCACGGCCACTTCCGGTAGGTTGCCAGGTACGCCCAGGGCGAATGCACGGCTCCCCAGCTCTCCGCCGCGGCAAGTGCCACGTTTCGTCCTGGCGTGCGCCGGAAAAAGGACTTCAAAAGCCAACCGCCAATCCAGTAGTGGAGTGCAAAACCAGCTACCTGTGGCGCACCCAGCGTACCCGCGCCGGCGATCTTCAGCAGATAGCAGCCGAAGGCTCGTCCATTGCTATAGATCTGCTTGTGCAGGCCGGATATCGCGCGCCGATGTTGGTGCCACACAAGCGCGTCCGGCTCGTAGCGGATCCTGTGACCGGCGGCAAGCAGCCGATGGAATATGTCCAGGTCGCCGCCGCCCGCTGACGGAGTACCTACATCCAGATCGGGATCGAAACCGCCGATCGCTTCGAGAACGCTCCGCCGAAATGCCATGTTCGCGCCAACTCCGACGCTATGCGCTGCAAGCAACTCGTACGGCGACATTCGAGCTCCGTCGAATATCCTGGGGCGAAATCCCTTCCCCATTCCTCCGTATTGTTCAAAAAGATGCTGGGCCGGTGTTTCCAACTCGAACGGACAGATCAACCCAGTCACGCACGAAACATTCGGTTCGGCAAACCCCCGCGCCACTCCGTCAAGCCATTTCGAATCAACGCGGACATCGTCGTCGGTGAAGGCGACGATCTCGTACGCTGCAGCGCGGGCGCCACAGTTTCGCGCGTTGTCGAGGCCTGGTCGATTCTCTCGAACGAGCCGGCAGCCAGCGGCGCTTGCCACCTCTTCTGTTTCAGGGCTTTTTGAGGCGTTATCGACAACAACGATCTCAAGTTCGGGGTAGTCGAGTCTCTTCAGAGACGCGAGGCAACTCTTCAGAGCGAGCGGACGGTTCCGAGTGCAGACGATCACCGATATTGGAGGACGCACGGTTAACTCGGGCGGCATAGAGAAGTCGACTCCGTCCAGTTGATCCTGAATGGCCTCTAGAATCGTCTCCGAGTTCAAGGCGGACAACGCCTGACCTACGGAGCAAGTTACCCAGCCAAGCGGATATCCGCCGCTGCGTATCAGAATCCGCGCGGATTCATAGCCTTCTAATCCCCAAACCGGCCGTGGCTGCTGGACATCGAACTCGGCAATACGCGTTCGCATCTCTTCACCGGGGGCTAGCGTTTTCGGAGCCAGAGGCCCGATCCGGGATTCAGGAGAAACAGCGGCATGCGTTGCTGAAACAGATGGGAGTGGAATCGTGCAAGGAAGGAGCTGAAGAAGCAAATTTCGAAAGCGTTGTTGTATTGAAGAAACGCCCGCAAAATGTATGCTTCATTCCAGGCGCGGCCCTGGAGAAGCCATTCCCGCGGATACTCGAAAGGATAGTAGATATCGTGAAAGTGAACGTATACGCCGGAGGCCAGTCGTGGAAGTATGTCGAAGAAGATTACATTCACATCGCTAGCGGTTTTGGAAACGTGAGTCGAATCGATGAAGAGAATATCGCCAGAGCGCAGATCATCGAAAACGGCCAATTCAATATCTTGCAATTGCTGCCGGCGCACATCCAGTTTCTCTCGATCACCCGGCCACAGCAGCGAATCGAGCAATTCGGGAAATGGCTCTACACAGGTGCACTTTGTATCCTCCATGCCGAGAAGCTCAAGCGTGTCGAGTAAAGTAAGCGTTGAGTATCCGGAGCCTACTTCGACGACACGTGCCGGACGGAGATAGCTTAGTAAGCCGAAATAAACTAGCGCATCGCCAGAACTAAAGTTGTCATTCGGGAGAACAAGCCGTGTTTGGGCTTTACCTCCGATGGAAAAGGGATTGCGCGCGCAGTATGGTCCGATCGCATTCACCGTAGAGATCTGGCCCTCTTCATTAAGGTCTATAGCCTCCACGGTGCGGGGAACATGAAAAAAGCGCTGCTCGCGTTGAAGTACTTCCGTCAGCGATGGGATAGGCGAATAGAAGTGACCTGGCGGAAAACCCATTGGGGCGTCGCCTGAGGGAAAAATCGGCCCGCCGGCAAGCGTCAACGACTTTCGTTTCCACATGTCAAGTAGATTTCGCCACACGTCGTATCTTGGCTCGCTATCTATGATTGAAGAACCACTCGGCACGCGGCGCGTCGTCAATCAATGAAGACGTCCCGCTCATTATGAGTTCCCTGCTACGGACGATCAGAGGATAACAGCGCCGGTGGTAGTCGTAAGCGTACGACCATTGCTGCTCGTACGCGCCAATCTCCACGAAATATGTGCCTGGCTCCACTTTCAGTTGCGGCCAGCGAACAGTAAGGTGACCCGACCGTGACTCAGAGGGGACAGTCAGATTCGCGCCTTCTGTGTTTGCCGCAAGACACGAGCGCCCATCATCGTGGATGAGCGAGACGGAGAATATAGGTGATTTGAGATCGGCGTGGATCACATAATCGATCTCGACCGACAGTGCATCGCCGTCCGCCAACTCCAGGCCAGATGGGTCGGAAGTGCTGCATAGCCTAACATCCGTGACCTCCACTTTGAGGTCCCCAAACCGGTTCTGGCCCATGCGCAGGACAACACCCTGAGACGTGACCATGGGCGGAACGTCTTGATCGGTTCGCGCCAGTGTTGCGTTCTGAAGCGACCCCATATACTCGGTCACGACAGTCGCCGCCGCCCCCTGGGCCGCTATCGTCCCCTTGGAGAGCCAAAGCGCTTCGTGACAAAGCTGCTGTATCAGGCCTGCATCGTGAGACACCATTACAATACTGCAACCATTTCCCAGCATGGAACGAATACGAGCCAGACATTTGTTCTGGAATGCCGCATCGCCCACGGCGAGCACTTCGTCAACCAGCAGAATATCCGGCTCAGCATGTACGGCTACGGAGAAGGCAAGTCGCATCTGCATGCCACTGCTGTATGTTCGGAGCGGCCGGTCAATTGAATCCGACAACTCGGCGAATTCTACAATCGATTCGAACTTGCGAACGACTTCGGCACGCGTCATCTTCCGTAAGACCCCGCCGATAATTGCATTCTCACGTCCCGTTAGGTCAGGGTGAAACCCGGCTGTGAGCTCGAGGAGCCCGCCTAGACGTCCGTGATGTGTCACATGCCCTTCATCGGGACGCATGACTCCGCCTGCCAGGCGCAGAAGTGTCGATTTCCCACTTCCGTTTCGTCCGACGATTCCCAACGCCTGCCCGCGCGTAACCGTGAAGCTGACGTTACGCAAGGCCCAATTGTGTCGCGTTCGCCGGAGGCCTTTGAATCCAGAAAATATAGCCTCCTGAAGAGTTGACGGCCTGTGCTCGTCATATCTTCGATATCTCTTGCCGAGATTGGCCGCCTCAATCGCAATCAACTGCCGATCTCCTCCGCAAACCCGCGGCTAGCGAGAACGAAATACTTGTACGTCAGTATCAGGGCCACCGAAGAGGCGAGCCCGACAATCAACAAAGGGCCTACATGCGGATACTCGCTACGGATGAGAATGCTCCGATAGCCTTCCAGAATGGCAACAAGGGGATTCAGGTTGTAGATCCAGCGAAAACGCGCGGGCACAGATTCGGACGCATAGAGCACCGGCGAAAGATAAAAGCCAAAGAGAAGAAGGACTGTGATCAGGTACTGGGTATCACGAAAAGTGACATGCATCGCGGCGAGAGCAAAAACGAGACTCAACGTAAGAATGAATTGCACGAGAACAACTATCGGTAAAGCCAACAAGACTTGAAGCGATAGCAGCCCCGCGGCCCATGCGGCGGCAATCACAATAGGAAGCGCAATCAGGAAATGAAGCAGGGTCGAAAGGACCGTCACCAACGGTAGTATTCCCGGTACAAAGCCGGGTTGGCGTACCAGTGATGCATGGTCAGTAATCGCTGAACATCCGAGTTGCAGAGCGGTCTGAAACCAATTCCAAGCCAAGAGACCCGCAAACAGAAATATGGCGAAATGATCCTTCGAAACCGGAAGAATAAAACGAAACACAACGTAAAAGACCAGCAGTTGAAGAAGCGGATATGCCAAAGACCAGGCCACTCCGAGCATCGAGCGCTTATATCGTAGCTTCAGATCGCGCCCCACGAGGACCAGGAGAACATCTCGAAAATAGATGAGCTGCCGGGATACCGAGCTCTTCACTCCTGACTCCGCTCGACTCTTTGCGGTCGATCTTTATTGTCCACTGCAATCAACTCCGCAGCGCCCGCGAGAGGTCGCGATCCCGCGCGTGTCTCGATCAACACACCGAGTAAAGCACCGGGGAAGCGTTCTACAAGAATGCTTCGGACATGCTCAGCCCGAAGACGCTCGGCTCCAGGTCGAGGCGGAATCCGGCCAACTGGCTCGCCATTCAACCAGACCCGCACCGCATCCACAGGATCGGAATCGAATAGCAGTTCCAATTTATCGAGATCGCGCATCAGCTCCAAATCAACTTCGCGGACATTCAGTGGCTCCAAGGGAGCATCCTGGCCCAGCCGTTCCCAGGCCGCAAGGTTCCCGGCAGCGGCCCGCACACCTTTCCAATAGAAATATCCTCGCAAAGGTCCATAAAATCGCCACAGCAAACTGTAGATCTGGAGACGGCTCAGTATAGAAACAAAAACCTGAAGGCAGGCCGCCGGAAGAGTGGCCAAGCCAGGCCATGCCCACAGAGCTCGCCAGAATGGCCGGAGAGTCGCGTTGTCAGCGGCGCGGCTCAGACGGCTAACATTGAATTCGCGAAACAGTTCAGGATGCTGTTTCACAAGCATCGCCTGGCCATAACCTTCCTGTTCGGCACGGCGGAGACTGAGAGCGAGTGACGAATCGGTTCGGTGAATACTTGCCGCATCGCGGGAAAAATGAAAATGAGCTCCCTGCTGAAGAAGCCGGTAACCGAGTTCGTAGTCCTCTCCGGCGCCGCTCATGTCGATTCTCTCGTCAAATCCGCCGATGTCTTGAAAGAGATCGCGGGAAACGGAAACGTTGCCTGTGCAGAAATCCTTCAATGTGAATCGGTAACCAGGAGCACTGCGCGCGGCGAAGTTGTCGGCCCACCACAGCCTCGCGGCCTTTGTGAAAGTGTCGTCCTCCGCCGCCGGTGGCTGCATGGGAAAGTAGCCCAGGATTACACTGCCCCGTCCCTCTCGATGAGCTTGTGTATGTGCCGCCAGAAGCCCGTCGCTGGCCTCCATGTCGTCGTCGAGAAATAGGAGCAAATCGCTTTTTGCTTGAGCAGCGCCCAGGTTTCGCGCGGCAGCAGCGCCTCGCTGCGGATTCATCTCGTGCACCGTAAGCTTGTATGGCGTCTGAAGGTCGCTCAGCATTTTCACAGTCGAGTCGGAACATCCGTCGGCGACAACAATCACTTCGTACAGGGCATGCGGCAGCGTCTGCGCGGCAAATGCGTTCAGTGTATGCCGAAGATGTTCAACACGGTTGTGCGTCGGAATGATTACGCTGATCCTGGTCATGAGTCCAGAGGATGCGAGCTTTCGGAGAGACCACCCATGGCGTGCTCTCTCCGCCAGCACCGGAAGTAAGCGAGTGGCGCTTTGAGGACCCCCATGATCTCCGCGACTATTAACGGATAAGGGCGGGCGCCGGTCCGGCCCCTCAGCGTTCGCCAAAGCTCGGTCAAATGATGCTGGAAGAACCACGCAAGACCGATGACGATCGCATCGAGGTCCCCCTGCCGGAACAGGGCGCGTAACTGCACGCAATAGCCTCCGACGCTATAACCCTCGAGCATTTTCTCCAAGTGCTCAGCTGTCTTACGATGCCGATGCCAAGCCAGTGCTGAAGGAGCATAGACCACCGAGTAACCGGCTCGTAGGAGCCGATAAAGGGCGTACGCATCGCCGCCTGACATCGCCGCGGTTCCCGCATCCAGCTCGGCTTCGAAGAGACCGAATTCGATGGCGAGGTGGCGGCGAATCGCCATACTGGCACCGGCACCGGCGACACCAGCTGCGGCAGGCGGCCAGTTGGCGAGATGGAAAATACGGGGTTCAAAGCCGCGATAGAAACCGCCGAATTGCTCATGCAGATACTGATGGGGCGTGGCCAGCTCGAGTGGTTCGATGGCGCCAGTGACTGCTCCTACATGTTCGTCAGAGAAAGGAATCCGGATCTCATCCAGCCAACGGGAATCAACCTTGACATCGTCATCGACGAAGATCACTAACTCGTGACGAGCGAGGCGGACACCACTAGTCCGCGCCCAATTCAGCCCTCGTCTGGGCTGCCGGCAGTAGCGGGCTGGATATCGCTCTACAACTCTCTGTGTCGCGCTATCGGGTGGGTCATTGTCTACCACGATGATCTCAACAGTTTCATTGACAAAACCCGAGAGCGAATCGAGACACCGTTGAAGGTCATCCGGCCGATCGCGTGTGCAGATCACAATCGAACAAGAAGGAAGGTCCACGGGAGGGCGAAACTTTCGCCCGAATAGAACATCCTGGGCAATGACTTGTTCGAGATTCGGCATGTGCCTACAGGCCCGCGATGCAGTAACCCAGATCGCCGCGGCCGACACTCGCCCCTGGTGCACCGGCAATTCGAATCGCGCGATGGGACCCCCTCGATACCGCGCGACGACGTGCGCCTTATGGAAGTCCTCAAGCCCGTAAATATCCTGGAGACCTGCTGAGAGATCTATATCCAGTACAGCGACGCCCACGCTTCCGTTGATGACGTGAGCATAGCACGTACGGCTCAATGTGGTGCGGACGACAGGTCACTCAACAAGCGGACAAGAAGCTTCTCGTCAAACGGATCGGGATATCGGAAGAAATCGGTCGCGATAAGCAGGATGCAAAACGAGAGGGAAACCATTGCTAAAGCATGAACCGCCCAATGATAAAACGGATTGGACAGCGTCCCATAAATCCACGCCGTCGCGATGATCAGGGCAAGGGCAGCGAACGGCACAATCAGGTAAAAGCTTCTGCTAGGCGAAGCCGTCTTTGGTGTCATCACATAACCAAAGCGACGCGCGAGCAATACGTCAAACATCGCAAGCAGCATGATGGGCGCTTTCGCCAGCCGCAATAAGAGCGCGCGCGCGTGAATGCCCTTTTCTATCGATGGGTCCAGAAAGAACTGTTGCCGATAGAAATAGCATGCAGTCATCACCGACAAAAGAGCCAGTGGGCGTGCGATGCCTATGGATCTGCATACTAATGGAGCATCGCCGCTTGCAATGGTCATAATCAACACAAGCGTGACGAACGGAAACAGAACTCCCGGTAGGAGGTATGCGAGACCCTGGAGATAGCTGGCTGCCTTCGTTGCGAGAGAAAGCTTGGAATTCAGCGCACGCTGTATGTGAACCTTTAGATGTAAAACCGACCGCGCCCAGCGGCGTTGTTGTCCGAGATATCCGTTCCAATCGACTGGTGTGATCCCCCGCGCCATAATTCTTGGCACGTATACACCCCGCCATCCTGTATTGCGATACAGCATCGTGAGCATTAAGTCGTCTGCGTCATGAGGAGCAAATCCTCCGACCTCTCTGAGGGCAGTCACGCGATGCGCATTATGACATCCCAGAATCAACGGGTATCCCATACCATAAGCCGCCATCTGAATCGTGGAGTTGAAGTCATATGTTTCTTCTGCCGCACCTGCCGAGATAAAACTCGCAGCCTGGTTGTAATATGCTTGCGGAGCCTGAACATATCCAATGTTCGGATCATCAAAGTAAGGCAGCACTTCGACCAAAAAATCTCTACCTGGTGAGTGATCCGGATCGAATGCGACGATCACATCGTATTCGCCGAAGCCAACTTCATGGAGCCAGGAATTGTAATTACCATGCTTCGTTCTCAGTTCAAATAGCGCTTGATTTTGCCGGTGCTGACTAAGGCCGAGGCGGCTAAAGTGCCGAACCCCCAATTTGTTGCACAGCTCCTTGGCAGCCGTGCTATCGCCCTCGTCGAGCAGCCAGGAGTCATGTGGATACTTCATTTCGACAATGGATCGTAGTGTCAGTTCCAGCATCCGAAATGGTTCCGCGCCTGGAACATAGGTGGTCAGAACGGCGACTTTAAGGCCTGGGGGTACCTTCCGCTGAAGAGGGCGCCTCATTTGCGGAATGATCAGCCAGCGACCGAGGGCGGCAGCCGTTGGCAACGCCAGGATGAGAAGCAGCGCTGAGGTTCTGAATGGCTGCCGATGCCAGTGCTGAGGAGAAGCCCAAGCGAGGAAGAGGATGGCTATTGTTCCGATATACGCAACGGTAAGCGCTGTGTATAGAGGCTTATGCCGAGGTCTTAGGACGCGCTCGCTTTGATGTACAGAACGTTGCATCTGAACTTGGCTCGCGCGATCCGAGGATTCAAACTGAAATTTATATCACAACCGGCTTCCGTTACGGCCTAAACGCGGCCCTATCCTTCTTTCGCGCCGAGACGGGGAATCGTCTCCTCGACGGCCTGCCGCAACGCTGTCTCGCTGACGTCTGCCAGAATGACGGTAGCCCCTGCGTGAGCAAACGCCCGTGCTGAGGCCAGCCCCATACCGGAGCGGAGGTCGCGCCCGTGACCAATGCCACGTGTCCTTTGAAGTCGTAGGTAACGCTCATGAACTCCTCCTGATGCGGTCAGACTGACGACACCTGCGGGAGTGGAAGACGCAACAATGGGAGCAGGAGTTGGCCGACATCCGGCGCGCAAGTCGGTTCTGTTGTTTGGGTTAAACCGTTCGACCGGCTGGCCGGGGGAACGAAAATGGGGAATTGGCTGGGAGGCAGGGACTCGAACCCCGATAGGCAGATCCAGAATCTGCAGTCCTACCATTGGACGACCTCCCAGCGGGTCAGCAGCCATTTTAGCATGCAGAGTTTGGCCGAAGGCGATTCCGGCACGGTAACGCTCTCCCCGCGCCACGCTTGCGGATTCACAACTAAGCTGATAACGTAAAAACGTTGTTCCCGATTGGGAGGCCGCCATGCGGCCGCTTGGACCAGTCCTAAAGTTGTTGTCAGCGTTAATCACAATTCAGTTCGTTGGTCTGATTTAAAATCGTTCGCTTTTAGGCAAATGGCAAATCAAGGCAAGAAATATCTCGCTGCGGCCAAGCAGGTGGAGGTCCGGCCCTACCAGCTTTCCGAAGCTGTCCCATTGGTACAAAAGATCAAGTTCACGAACTTCGACGAGACCGTGGAGCTCCACATGCGGCTCGGCGTCGATCCGAAGCACGCCGATCAGCTGGTGCGTGGAACGGTGGTTCTTCCGAACGGACTCGGACGGTCGAAGCGAGTTCTGGTGGTGGCGGTGGGCGATAAGGCGAAAGAAGCCGAAAGCGCCGGGGCGGACTTTATCGGCGGCGAGGAGATGATCAACCGGATCGCCGCTGAGAACTGGCTGGATTTCGACGCCGTCGTTGCCACGCCGGACATGATGCGGGCAATGGCCAAGGTGGCGAGAATTCTTGGTCCGCGAGGACTGATGCCGAATCCGAAGACCGGCACCGTGACGACCGATGTCGCCAAGGCCGTGACGGAAGTGAAAGCCGGCAAGGTGGAATTCCGTGTGGACAAAACCGGCGTGGTGCACGCTCCGGTGGGCAAGGTCAGCTTTGAAGCGCCGAAGCTTCTCGAAAATGCGTCCACGTTGATCCAGGCTGTGCTACGCGCGAAGCCGGCAGCGGCTAAGGGAAAGTACGTTAAGAGCGTCACCATTTGCTCCACCATGGGTCCGGGTGTTCCGCTCGATATTTCGGAATTTAATCAGAAGACGGCGTGAGGTCTCGATGAAAAACCGCGATCAGAAAAAGAAGGATCTCGAAGCGCTCAAGAAGGATTTTGAGCAGAATTCGCACATGTTCCTGACTGGCTTTGAGAAGCTGACCGTTGCGCAGGACAATGAGCTCCGCAAGACGGTACGGGAAGCCGGGGGGCAGTATAAAGTGGTCAAAAACAACCTGATCGAGAGGGCGGCCGAAGGGCCGGCTGCGGATCTGGTGAAGGGGATCGCTGGAATGACTTCTCTGGCGTATACCTCCGGTGACCCGGTGGCGCTCGCAAAGGCCCTCACCAAGTACGCGAAAGATAATCCATCGTTCACCTTCAAGGCCGGCATGGTCGAGGGCCGCGTAGTTGAGGTGAAGACGATTCAGGATCTGGCGAATCTGCCGTCGAAAGACGAGTTGTACGCCAGGGTCCTTTTCCTGATCAATGCCACGGCGCAGCGGCTGGTGACGGCGGTCTCGGGCGTCGGCCGAAATCTGGCCGTCGTGATCGATCAGGGTGTACAGCAGAACAAGTTTCAGCAGTAGTTGGGAGCGCGGCGAAAAGGCGCGTCAAAGCAAAACAACAAGTTTGGAGTAGGAAATGGCAGACATCAACGCGATTGCAGAACAGATTCAGGGCCTGACGCTGATTGAAGCTTCTGAGCTCGTGAAAGTCCTTGAGGAAAAGCTGGGCGTTTCGGCTGCTGCGGCCAGTGTTGCCGTGGCGGGACCCGCCGGCGGCGGAGCAGCACCCGCTGCCGCAGTTGAAGAGAAGACCGAGTTCACGGTGGTCCTTACCGCTGCCGGCGCCAATAAAATCAATGTGATTAAGGCCGTTCGCGAAGTCACCAGCCTCGGGCTGAAGGAAGCGAAGGATCTTGTGGACGGCGCCCCGAAGCCGGTGAAGGAAGGCGTCAACAAGGACGAGGCGGAAGCGATCAAGAAGAAGTTCGTCGATGCCGGCGCTACCGTCGAGGTTAAGTAGTTTATTTTCTATCTAAATCAGGGGCGGGAGGTGATTTTCGCCCTCGCCCCTTCTCCAGGGTCCCTGTCTATCGTTTTCGCCCAATTTGACGGCGGAACCAGGGATTTGTTACATTTAAGTTGATCTCCGCCAAAGGTAGCCGGACCTTTTTGCGCTCGTGAGTCATTTTCCTCCTCATCCGGGGACAGGATTGTTCCTGCCGCCTGGGCCGCTTATTGCCGTCTTTCCTCAGGAAATCTGCATTTCCAGCGCTCGCCGATCACAATTGAGCGCCGACCGGTTCGCGGGCTCCCGGCCAGCCCCACAGCCGACTAAGGATGAAACCGGACCATCTTCCGCGTCCGGCCCATGGGAGTAAGGAACATAATGGAAAGCTCTTCGAATGGCACGATTCGAGAACGTGTCGACTTCTCTAAAATCAACACCTCTGTCCCCATCCCCAATCTGATCGAGGTGCAGAAGCGTTCCTACGAACGTTTTCTGCAAATGGATCTCTTGCCGGATGAGCGGGACGACTCCGGTCTTCAAGGTGTCTTTAAGAGCGTATTCCCCATCACCGATTTCCGCGGTCTTTCAGAGCTTGCCTTCGTCGATTATTCGATCGGCAACTGGGAGTGCAAGTGCGGGTCGCTTAAGGGGCTGAATCACCTACGCACCGTCTGCCGCCATTGCGGCGCGACGATCAAGACGGATCCGTTTCATGTGGGCGACGTGTTGTGTGGAAAGTGCGGCACGTTCAACAAGAACATCGTCACTTTCTGCAACCGCTGCGGCGACCCGGTGGGTCTGCAACACAAATACGACGTCGCCGAATGCGAGGCGCGGGGAATGACCTATGCCGCGCCGTTGAAGGTGACCATTCGTCTCACCGTTTACGATAAGGACCCCGAGACGAATGTCAAAAGTGTCCGCGATATCAAGGAGCAGGAGGTTTTCTTCGGCGAGATTCCTCTGATGACCGAGAACGGTACGTTTATCGTCAACGGAACCGAGCGGGTCATTGTTAGCCAGCTGCACCGTTCACCGGGCGTGTTCTTCGAGCGTCAGCCCGCCCAGGGTTACTTCCTCGGCAAAATCATTCCCTATCGCGGCAGTTGGGTGGAGTTCGAATACGACAACAAGAATCTCCTGCACGTCCGGATCGACCGCAAGCGGAAGTTCTACGGCACCGTATTTCTGCGTGCTCTCGGCTTAAAGACCGAGGAGCAGATCATCAAGGCGTTCTATCGTGACACTGTTGCAGCAGTCACGCTGGAGTCCGCCGGCAAGATCAAGGCATCCGTCTCGCGGTGGCTCTATGGCCAGAAACTGACCTACCAGATTGCCAAGGGTGAGAATGTCATTGTGCCGCAGGGCCGGAAGATTACCGACCGGCTGATGAAGGAGCTGGCAACCAACAAGATCGAGAAGGTCGAAGTTGCCATTAACGATCTTGAGGGCGCCTTTGCCGCCGCCGACATCGTCGACATGGAGACCGGAGAGATTCTCCTCGAAGCGAATCAGGAACTGACTGCCGGACACGTGGAAAAGTTCGGGGCGGCCGGTATCAAGTCCTTTGAGGTTTTCTTCCCCGATCGGGATGAAGTCGGCAATGTTATCTCGGCCACGCTTCGCAAGGATGCGGTAAAGAGCCAGGATGACGCTCTCCTTGAGATCTACCGTAAGCTTCGGCCGGGCGATCCTCCCACACGCGATACCGCAACGCAATTGTTCCAGGGAATGTTCTTCGACTCGCGCAAGTACGATTTCTCGCGCGTGGGCCGGATGAAGTTCAACATCAAGGTTTACGACAACAGGGAGTTTACTCCGCTCGACAAGCGAACGCTCGATGAGAAGGATTTTGTCGATACCATCCGCTACCTGCTGAGGCTGCGTCGCGGCCTGGGGGCGGTGGACGACATCGATCACCTCGGAAACCGTCGTGTCCGCGCTGTCGGCGAGCTCCTGGAGAACCAGTTCCGGATTGGCTTGGTGCGTATGGAGCGGGCGATTAAGGAAAAGATGTCGGTCTACCAGGAAATGTCGACGGCAATGCCGCACGACCTGGTCAACGCGAAGCCCGTAATGGCGGCGATCCGCGAGTTTTTC
Source organism: uncultured Solibacteraceae bacterium (assembly GCA_964441675.1). Lineage (GTDB taxonomy): Bacteria > Acidobacteriota > Terriglobia > Bryobacterales > Bryobacteraceae > JAPKYZ01. Next base: position 22,664 of record CAYTVP010000013.1, read on the forward strand.
GGATCGAGCCAGTTGTCGCAGTTCATGGACCAGACAAATCCGCTGTCGGAAATCACGCACAAGCGGCGGTTGTCGGCCCTTGGACCAGGCGGTTTGTCGCGCGAACGCGCCGGATTCGAAGTTCGCGATGTGCACCCGACACACTACGGACGCATTTGTCCGATTGAGACGCCTGAGGGTCCAAACATCGGGTTGATTTCATCCCTTTCCTGCTTTGCGCGCATTAACGAATACGGCTTTATCGAGAGTCCGTACAGGAAGGTCGATGAGGGTGTGCTGGCGGATCAGGTACGGATCCTGAATCCCGGTGACACCGATACGAAAGTCGGGGATGTCTTCGAGCGCCGCGACGCGGAGAAACTGAACGCAAAACTCGCAAAGGGTAAGCAGGCGGCGGAGTATGAAGCCTACTGCGACTATCTGTCGGCTTGGGAAGAAGACAAGTACATCATCGCCCAGGCAAACGTAAAGGTCGGCGACGACGGCGCGATTGCCCAGGAGTTGGTGAACGCGCGCGAGCGGGGCAACTTCGTGCTGGTAAAGCGCGAGGAAGTTCAGTACATGGACGTCAGCCCGAAGCAGTTGGTCTCTGTCGCGGCTTCGCTGATTCCGTTCCTCGAGAATGACGACGCCAACCGCGCGTTGATGGGATCGAACATGCAGCGGCAGGCCGTTCCGCTGCTGCGTGCCGACTCTCCGTTCGTTGGCACCGGGATGGAGCGGGTCACGGCGCGTGACTCCGGCGCCGTCGTGATCTGCAAGCGCTCCGGCACTGTCGATTCGGTTGACTCGGAACGCATCATTGTTCGCGTGGACGGAACCGATGCCCACGAGAATCAGTTGTCACGCGAAGTGGGCGCGGATATCTATCCGTTGACCAAGTTCAAGCGGTCCAACCAGAACACGTGTATTAACCAGAAGCCGATTGTCCATCTCGGGCAGCGGGTGAAGAAGGGCGATGTGCTGGCCGACGGGCCGTGCACGGATCTGGGTGAGTTGGCGCTCGGCCGGAATGTCCTGGTGGCTTTCATGCCCTGGCGAGGATACAACTTCGAGGACGCCATCGTAGTATCCGAGAAGCTGGTCAAGGAAGATTACTACACCTCGATTCATATCGAAGAATTCGAAATCGAGGCGCGCGATACCAAGCTGGGCCCTGAAGAGATCACGCGGGATATCCCGAACATTGCCGAAAGCGCCCTGCGCAATCTGGACGAATCGGGAATCATCATGATCGGCGCCACGGTGAAGCCGGGCGACATCCTGGTCGGCAAAGTGACGCCAAAGGGCGAAACCCAGCTGACGCCGGAAGAGAAGCTGCTGCGTGCAATCTTCGGCGAGAAGGCCGGCGACGTGAAAGACGCTTCGCTTTATTGTCCGCCGGGCATTGAGGGCACCGTAGTCAATGCGACGGTATTCTCCCGCAAAGGCGCTGACCTCGATCCGCGATCGAAGCAGATCCTTGAAGAGCAGATCGCCAAGCTGCTACGCAACCTCGAAGACGAGAAGCGTATTATCAACGACGAACGCGCCAAGCGGCTTTCCTCTCTTCTGGACGGCGAGGAAGTCCAGGTGGATCTTCATGACGAGAAGACCAATAAGAAGTTGCTGTCGAAGGGCACCATCATCTCTCGCGATCTGCTCGAAAAGCTGCGTGCCCGCGATCTGAAGCGCATGAAGCTGACGCAGAAGGATCCGCGCCTGAACGATCAGATCGATGAAATCGAAGAAATGACGACGCGGCAGGTGACCGTGCTCGAGAAGATCACCGAGGAGAAGATCGCCAAGCTGAAGAAGGGCGACGAGCTGCCTCCCGGCGTGATCAAGCTGGTGAAGATTTACATCGCCATGAAGCGTAAGCTATCGGTCGGCGACAAGATGGCCGGCCGGCACGGCAATAAGGGCGTCATCGCCCGCATCGTGCCCGAAGAAGACATGCCGCATCTGCCCGATGGAACTCCGGTGGAGATTGTTCTCAATCCGCTGGGCGTTCCCAGCCGTATGAATGTCGGTCAGATCCTCGAAACGCACTTGGGCTGGGCGGCTCAGAAGTTGGGCGTCCGTTACGCAACTCCGGTTTTCGACGGAGCCCATGAAGGAGACATCAAGGCGGAGCTTGCGAAGGCCGGGCTTCCCGGTTCCGGCAAGGTTCAACTGATGGACGGCATGACCGGGCTGATGTTTGAGCAGCCGGTAACCGTGGGCATGATTTATATGCTGAAGCTGTCGCATTTGGTGGACGATAAGATCCACGCGCGTTCGATCGGGCCGTACTCGCTGATCACGCAGCAGCCGCTCGGCGGCAAGGCGCAGT
>CAYTVP010000014.1:0-10716 GCA_964441675.1 uncultured Solibacteraceae bacterium
AGACGTGTCAGACGTTCTTCCGGGTGGGCGTACAAGTAGGCACGGTCGCGTCCCAGCGCGTGTGCCATAAGAACTTCCGCGGTCAACCGGGCAGGCTCTATGCCGCCACGGCGAAGGATCTCGCTACCCTGCCGGACGGCATCGGACAACGATAAATCCGGGAGCATCGGCTTACGCTTGCTTCATCTTCTCCGCATTGAAGAATTGCGTGGCGGCGTCCACCAAAGGATTGAGATGGCCTTCGAGCACTTGATCCAACTGATGCAGGGTGAGTTGAATCCGGTGGTCTGTGATGCGGTTGTCTTTGAAGTTGTAAGTCCGGATCTTTTCACTTCGATCGCCGGTGCCAACCATGGATTTGCGCTGCGCGCCGAGTTCCGCCATCTGGCGCTCCATCTCCATCTCGTACAGGCGGCTTCGAAGGACACGCATCGCCTTTTCTCGATTCTTGATCTGAGATTTTTCGTCCTGGCAGCTGACGACGAGGTTCGTCGGCAAATGCGTAATGCGCACGGCGGAGTAGGTGGTGTTCACACTTTGTCCACCCGGACCCGAGGAGCAGAATGTATCGATTCGCAGATCCTTGGGCTCGATCTTTACCTCGACGTCGTCAGCCTCGGGCAGAATCGCTACGGTGACGGTAGAGGTATGAATGCGCCCTTGCGTTTCCGTTGCGGGCACGCGCTGGACCCGGTGCACTCCCGATTCGTATTTCAGCTTGGAATATACGCGCTTGCCGGAAATCAGTGCCTGAACTTCCTTATATCCGCCGGCCCCCGAGTCACTGGTTGAGGTGACTTCCACTTTCCAGCCTTGCGTCTCAGCATATCGAGAGTACATTCGGAACACGTCGGCAGCGAACAAGCTGGCTTCATCGCCACCGGCGCCGGCGCGGATTTCGAGCACGACATCTTTACCGTCATGCGGATCCTTCGGCAGCAAATGCAGCTTCAGCCGCTCTTCCACTTCGGCAACCTGCGGCTCGAGCGAGGCAATTTCTTCGACCGCCATCGACCGAAGTTCAGGATCAGACTCCTGCATCATTGCTCGCGCCTGAGTGAGGTTTCCGTTAACGATCTTGTAGATCCTATAGTCGCGGACTACATCTTCCAGCTCCGATACGCTCTTCGTAGTGCGGCGGTAGCGTTCCGCGTCGCTGATCACCGTGGGATCGGCCATTTCGCGGGTCAGTTGCTCGTATTTTGTCTCGATCTCATCGAGTTTCTCGGTATATTGCATGGAAAGTACCTGCTGAGGGAACCGTAGGGAAAGCGAACCGGTGGGGCCAGCTAAAGCATGAGAGGCAGCTAGGCGATGATGAGCTGTCCGCTCTGTTGCTCTTCGAGCTCCATGGCGTTTTTCAGGGCGTGGATAGCCACTTCTGTTTGCGAGTCGGCAGGGGGTTGAGTGGTGATGCGCTGCAGCCACAAACCAGGGGCCGTGAGAGCCGCCATCAAACTGCCGGGATGTTTGGCCGCAAACCGGATCACTTCATAGCTCACCCCGGCGATCACCGGCAGGAGAACGATACGAGCCAGGAACTTTTCGACGAATCCGTCAAACGGCAGCGCCATATAGACCACCATCGATACCAGCATCACCACGATGAGAAAACTGGTGCCGCAGCGGGGATGCCAGGTGACAAAACGCTGCGCATTGTCGACGGTTACGGGCTGGCCGGACTCGTAGTTGAATACCACCTTATGCTCGGCTCCGTGATATTCGAAGACACGCCGGATATCCTTCCACCGCGAAATCAAATAGAGGAAACAGAGGAAGATTCCCAGGCGGATCAGGCCATCGACGAAGTTGAACGCCACACGGCCCTGGACGGCCGGGAAGACATCTCCGAGCCATTTGGTTAAAAGCAGGGGAACAAACTTGTAGAGAAAGATAAAGAAAGCAAAACTGAACATGAGGTTCAGAGTCATTGCCCAGTTGGATAGCGACTCCGCCTTCTTACCTTTGCTTTCAGTTTCCAAGGCGACGTTTGCCGAATACTTTAACGACTTGACGCCCAACCACATCGCTTGCCCGAGAGTGCCTATCCCTCGCAGGAACGGAAATCGAAACAACGGATACTTCTCCGAGACCTTGGAAAGTGGCTGCGTCTCGGCCACGATCGTCCCGTCGGGCTTCCGAACAGCAATTGAATAAGAGTGGGGCGCCCGCATCATGACGCCTTCCATCACGGCCTGCCCCCCGACTAGCGTTTCCTCACCGCTTTCTAAGACCGGGAGGAGCTGGAGGTGGGCGGCAAACCGAAGGAAGTCCCGCAAGGATTTCATTTCTTTCCTCCAGTATACGGTTTTTCGCCCTGAAATTGCTTCCTTCTACCCCAAATTGGAATACGCCGGAATGGAAGAATTCCATCATTGGCCATGATCCCGCTGGCCTTGCTCGCCATCTTTTCTTTTCAAGAAGTTACGACGGCCGTCGCGACCGCCAACCGTCTACAATCCCAAGGAAAGCTGGCTCAGGCGGAGACCGCCTATCGCGAAGCTCTCACCCTGGCTGAGCGCGCAGGGAAAAACACGCACGACATCGCCGTAATCTCCAACAATTTAGGCGCGTTGTACTACCGGCTCGGGCGCTACGCAGACGCGCGCACACTTTATGAGAGTGCACTCGGTATCTGGCGCAGCCGTGGCGATTCGAGCAATCTCGTTGCGTGTCTCGGCAATTATGCCGAACTCCTGCATGCAGGTGGAAACGATTCCGAAGCCCTGCGCTACTCGGGCGAAGCAGTAGCTTTAAGCCGCCGAGACCATGACTTGCCCCGGCAGGCGACCATCATCCACGCGAATATTCTTCGCAGTCTGGGACGGCTCGACGAGGCTTACCGTTTGCTCACTGAAGTGTCACAAACATTGAGCAGAGACGCCCCGGACAGCGAAGCATATGCTTTTGCTCTGATCTCGCTGGCAAGGACGCAAATTGCGCTGGGAAGCTACCAGGAGGCGCGGAAGGGCGCGGACCGTGCGATCTCGATTCTCGAAACCGGACAAGGACGGCGGTCCGTTTCGTGCGCGAACGCTCTAGTTATCCGGGCACGCACCTGGCGTCACGAAGGCGAATGGCCGAATGCCGAGCGCGATATACGAGCAGCCCAAGCGATCCTCGAAGATACTCTTGGGCCGGACCATCCTCGCCTGGTTCCTGTTTTGGGCGATCTGGCGGACGTTCTCGGACACAGGCGCCGGTATCGCGACGCACTGGCCATGTTGTCCCGCGCCTGCCGGATTGCCTCCGGCGCCTTCGGCGAAAAGCATCCGGACACGGTTGCTTTATCGCTCGCGATCGCCGACTTATACCGGCTCAACGGAGAAATTCAGCAAGCCAGCGACCACTATCGGCAGGCGATCCGGATTGCCGAAGAACTGTATGGCACAGACGATCCCCGGCTTGGACCATTTCTCAATAACTATGGCTCCTTGCTCGACCAGATAGGCCGCACCGAGGAAGCTGAGAAGATGCTGCGGCGGTCGCTCGCCGTCCGGGAGCGCCGGCATGGGCCGCTTTATGTCGAAAACGCCGAGACGCTGGCAAACTTGGCGGTCATCTGTGTCAAAGCCAACCGGCTTGTTGAAGCAAGAGATCTCATCGAGCGGGCGCTGGCGATCCGGCAGCAATATTTCGGCTTGGACCATCTGTCGCTTGTGGGATTGTTGAATACGTATGCTCATATCCTCGCCGTAAGCGGCGAGAAGAGGCGATCGCGCGAGATCGCCGAAATGGCCATTGCCATTGGCCGGTCGACACCCGAGGGCCGCCACACCGTCGATGTGCAGGCCTTGCGATCGTTCCGATAGCCCACACCCCGAAATTCCAGCATTCCACCCCATATTCCACCCCTACCAATTCCGTTTCCGGCGTAATTGAATAAAGAGGTGGTCTCATCGCTCATGACCGGGAGCTCGTCCCGCTGGCTCAAGATCTGGCTGCTGTGGACATTGTTGGGCATCCTGACCGCCATACAAACCCACTATCGATATGCCCTGATCGGACGTCCGTTCACCTGGGCGCAAGCGCTGATGGCCGAAGTGGGCTTCGTCTGGATCTGGGCTTTGGCCACTCCGTTCGTTCTGTGGATGGCGGAACGCTTTCCGATAGGCAAGTCCGGGTGGCGGCGAAATTTACTGGTACACCTTTGCTGCGCTGTAGCGCTTGGTTTCCTGACGAAGGCGATTTGGGACGCTTCCATTTACCCGTTGGTGCACCCGGAGGAAGCCCGCAAGATGCCGCGCTCTTTTCAAAATTCCGTGCAGATGGCGCTGATGTCGCTGGATTACGGGTTTTTACAGTACGGCATCGTCATGGTTTCGCAGCTCGCCAGCCGGTACTTTCGCCGGTCCGAGCGCGACCGGCTGCGCGCCTCGCAATTGGAGGCGCAACTGGCCGTCGCTCAACTCCAGGCGCTCAAGATGCAGTTGCACCCCCATTTTCTGTTCAACACTCTCAACACAATCAGCGAACTGGTGCACCACGATCCCCGTACGGCGGAGCGCATGGTCATCCGGTTGAGCGATTTCCTCCGCCTGACTCTCGACCATATGGGTGTCCCGGAAGTGCCTCTCATGGTTGAGCTGGATTTCCTTCGACGCTATCTGGAGATTGAGCAGCTACGGTTCGAGGATCGGCTTCGTGTTCACTTTGATGTAGAAGCAGCATCGCTGCATGGACGCGTTCCCAACCTGATCCTGCAACCGATCGTCGAGAATGCGCTGAAACATGGATTGCCGCGACGTTCCGGCGTAGGCGAAATTCACATTCATTCGCATACGTCCGACGGACGTTTGGCTTTGCGAATAGTTGACAACGGGCCGGGCATAACGGAGCCCTCCAACGGAGCTCCGGTGCGCGAAGGCGTCGGGATTGCCAATACACGCCGGCGCCTCTTGCAGGCCTATGGCAGCGATCATCTATTTACGATGGGGAACGTTACAGGCGGAGGGTTCGAAGTGAATATTGAGATACCGCTGCTGCTGGATCGGTAGCCGCCAGCTTTGGGGGTTGTATGCCTATTGAGACATTAATCGTCGATGACGAGCGCCTGGCTCGCCAGCGTCTTCGCCGGTTGCTTGAAACACAACCGGAAATCGCCGTAGTGGGGGAATGCTCGAGCGGCCGGGAGGCTGCCTTGTTTCTCGACTGCCAGCGGGTAGATTTAATCTTTCTCGACATACAGATGCCGGAAATGGATGGATTTGCCTTGCTCGAACACCGGATGGAGGGCAAAGCGCCGATGGTTGTATTTGTCACTGCCCATGACGCGCATGCGGTGCGCGCATTTGAGGTGAATGCACTCGATTACCTGCTGAAGCCGTTCGATGAGGATCGCCTGGAACGTTGCCTGCAGCGGGTGCGATCGCATTATGACATGCAAAAACAACCGGGAGCCGCGCGGCATCGGCCAAACCGGTTGGCGGTGCGCTCAAGCGGCAAAGTGTTCTTCGTAAAGATGGATGATATCGACTGGGTGGAGGCGGCGGATAATTACATCGTCTTGCACCTGGGCCGCGAAACCCACATCCTGCGGGAAACGATGAATTCGATTCAAATGCGCCTCGATCCAGCGAAGTTTCTCCGTGTCCACCGTTCCCGCATCGTGAATATCGAGCGAATCAGGGAGTTGCAGCCCTGGTTCCACGGCGAGTACCTCATTGTGTTGACCGATGGCACGCAGTTGACCCTAAGCCGCAGCTACCGGGAAAAGCTCCTCGAGGTGATGAGCAGCTAGGCGGGTATCAGAGCCGCGTGGCGTGCGCTCGCCAGCGCGTCGCGCACATTCTTCTGGTTATAGAGGCGCTGAACCTGTGCCGCGTAATTCGGGTCCGTAGCGTAAGGTGGCATCCCGTCGGCACCGCTCATGTCTTCGAGCAGACGCGTCAGGCTGCCGTGCTGGCGATAGCTCTTGAACCGCGCGGCAAAGTAGCGTCCCTGAATCAACAACGTTCCATATGCTACAAATGCATCGGCCAGCGAATCAAATGCCCGGAAGCGGTCCTTCATCTTTACGCGATGCTTTCCGTTCTTCAGAGGATCGACGGAGACTATGGTCTTGCCTGCCTTGCGCACTCGGGCCAGCTGCGATGGGGTCAAATACTCGGTAGTCAATACTTCTTCGAACGGCTCACCCTCGCGAGCTTTAATCCCAAATGGATTGTTGTGGATGCACTTGGCCAGCCAGCCGGATTCGAGGATGCATTGAGCGGAGCACAACTCCGCCGGCACCCCCAGTGACGCTTCTAAAGCGACCGCGCCTTCGGCAATCCGGGCGAGATTGTTCGCGCGCTGCGCGGGAGTTAGCGGCATGATGGCGGAAGGTAGCACGATTAGCTAATGATTCCGCCACACGTTTCGTATCACTCAAAGGCGTTACTTTCGTTTCAGGATTAAATTTCAACGGTTTCCCGGAAGCTACATTTTTTGGGACCGCGTGTGACTGAACCGGCGGGAACCGTTGGTGATAGTATCCTTCTCGATGCGAATCATCCCCATCGCCCTCGTGCCAATCGCCCTCATGGCTGTTCTTCTGTCTTCCTGCGGAGACCGTACCTCGACCGAGGCTCCAACCAAGCCCGCGGCCGGCGAGCCCGAGGTAGAAGTATCCACCGCGGCCTCCGTCGCGTTCACAGAAGGGCCGGCTCAGGGACCCGATGGACAGATTTACTTCACCGACGTCACCAACGACCGAATCGTTCGATTCAATCCTCAGCAGCGCCGGCACGAAGTCTTCCGGGAGAAAGCGAACCGCGCCAACGGATTACTTTTCGACGCGCAGGGCCGGCTGATTGCGTGCGAAGGATCGGATGCAACACGCAATCTTCCACGCGTGACCCGCACGGACATGAAGACAGGAAAAGTGGAGACAATCGCCTCGCGTTTCGAGGGAAAGTCCTTCAATGCGCCGAACGATGTTACGGTTGACACCCAAGGCAGGATCTATTTCACCGATCCTGTCCCCGACGCGTCGTCCGTAACGGCCGCTAAGCCTCCAACGAGTACCGGCGTCGCAGGTGTTTATCGCATTGACCTGGACGGGAAAATCACCAGAATCCTTACCGGTCCGGAAACGGAATGGCCGAACGGCATCGTCATCTCTCCAGACGACACGCGGCTTTATCTGGTGGAAGCGAATAAGGTGGAAGGCGGCACACGGGGCATCGTCGCATTCGATCTCTCCGCCGATGGGTCGCTGTCAAATCGCCGCATTCACTATAACTTCTATCCGGGACGGAGTGCGGATGGGATGGCAATCGATCGGGAGGGCAATCTCTACGCGGCGGCGGGTCTCCACCGGCGGCGAGGTACTCACGAAACACTGGACACAAAGTGCGGTGTACATGTGATTTCGCCCGATGGGAAACTTCTGCGTTTTATTCCCGTTCCGGAAGACACCATCACAAACACCGCCTTCGGAGGAGCCGACGGGAAAATGCTCTACATTACAGCCGGCAAAACACTGTTCCAGGTTCCGAACAATATTGCGGGTTTGAACCGGTAGCTTAGGGGGTGCCGGCTCGGTCCCGCATAGAAACTGCCTGCGGGACCAAGACAAGCGTACTGCTAGGGCTGCATATCCTGTTCCTGGACGAAGGTAGTCCATTCTTCGGTCCAGTCTTCATCGCCGAACGCGCCAATATAGTTGGCAGTCTGATCGAAGAACCCGTCGTCCGGGGGCTGAATCCAGTTTGCTCCCCATGCCGGTGAACCGAACCCTGGCCGGAAATCCGGGTCGCTACGCTCTAGCGGACGCCGCAGCAGCGGATCGGCCAGAGTAAATTGACGGCTGGGATCCTGGGCAAACGGAAGGAAGTCCGCCGCCACCTGATCTGCCATGGTATTGGCCCGTTGCGCCTCAGCGCCGTTGTTCCACGCGAGCACGCCGTTTATATTGAAGTCGCCGCTCGCAATATTCGGCTGAATAGTGTCAAAGTTACTCCCGCCTAATGTGCGAGTTATCCAGTTGTAGCAGATGACATTGTTAGTGATCCCGCCCGCACCGCGGCGGAAGTACATACAGGGAGAGTCGGATTCATCGAACCCGCCAGCGCCCCCCCCGACAAAGGTCAGGTTGAACATGGTGGCTTTTCCGAGCGGACGCGCACCGAAATCACGTTCATAGTTATCCGTTTCAATGCCACGGTTCGATAGATCGTCGTTCGCCACTGCGACGGCAAACTGTACCCGGCCGGTATAGCCGATTTGCGCGTCCAGGTAGTCGTCGGCGCCATAGGTTCCAACTAGATACTTAGCGTCGTTGGTGCCGCCGAACCATTCGAATGAATCATCAAGACCGTAGTGGGCCTGAAGGTGTTCAGCCACAGTCTCCGACCCGCAGGCGCCCCAGGTAAACGAGTTTGTTTCTTCGTTGGGACGCAGCAGCGAACCGGCAAACTCAACGCGGACGTATCGAAGGGTTCCGCAGTTGTGGGTAGCGTCGGTACCGCCATAACGCGTCTCCGGCAGATCCGGCAATCCCTCGATGTTCAGCGAACCCGATGGATCGTTGACAGGCGCGAGTCCCAGCATGATCAGCCCACCCCAATCACCACGGTTGCGGGAACCGATCGGCTGGGAGGACGTCATGATGATCGGACGCGAGCGCGTACCATTCGCTTGGATCTGGCCTGCTGTCGTAATTACCAGAGCGCTGGGTGGCTGCGAGCCAGGTTGGCCAATCAGAAACGTCCCGGGATCAATCGTGAGAACAGCATTATTGGTTACCGCGACAATGCCGCTAATGCGATAGGCTCGGTCATTCGTCAAACGCGTGTCCGTAGAAATATTGTTGGGGAGCGTCTCGACGCTGCCAATAACCCCGAATTTGAAGTAGGCGGATTTGACCACTTGACCACCGGTATAGTCGCGGAGTTGAACAACGATAGTGTGCATCCCCTTCTCGTCAGGAATGCTCAGTGGACTCGAAACAATGGTTCCGCCGGCGCCGACCAGGATTTCCTTCGTCGCGTCCGGCAGCCGGGTAATCCGATAACCTGTCGCGGCTGTGTTTCCGAAAATGTCCACAGGTGAAGTACTGTTTCCCGGTAAATACGTTTTTACGCCTGTCTGGTTATTCTGCCGATAGGCAAAGATGGTGTATGGATACAAATCGCCGCCCGATTTGATAGTCCATCGGAGCGTCAGTGGTTCTCCTGGCATGTAGGTATTTTTGTCAGCCCAGATCCACATTGCCGCGGGTGTTTCGAGCTGCGACGAAGACAGAGCCAATCTTGTAGCCTCCGAAGCAGACATGAAGCGGAATGCGGCCTTTTTCTCTGCGCTGTAAGCAGTAGCGCAGAATGTGCCAATTAGTAATGTCGCGACAATCGTCTTTTGCATGACTAAGTCGTGTCCTTTTCCTTTCCTGTTCAATAAACTTCTTAGAAAAATGAGTAAGTAGTTCCGATGGTGTACGTTCTTCCCAGACGGAAGTTGCGAACGAGAATATCCGCTTGTGTATAGCGGTACTCGTTATTCGTCATATTCTCGGCACTGAATCGAAGGGTCCAGTTTCCTTTTTCGCGGAGGTTGAACTGGTAGACGAAATCGAGAAACGTCACCCGCTCCTGGTAGATGTCAGGCAGTTCGAACGTCCCTACGTCCGAAATGCGGCGCGAAACCGAGTTCAGGTATACGCGGGCGTTAGACCGCCACTGCGGTTTTACCCACTCGCCGATTACGTTGTAGATAAACCGCGACTGACCGACAAGCGGCCGGTCCTTTGAAGTGAGTTGAACATATTCCGGCGTATCCGGAATGATCACGTTCGAATCGACGAACGTGAAATTTGTTTGCACCGCAAATGCATTCAGATTCCGGTGAATCGATCCGAGATTCTTGCGGAACTCGATCTCGATACCCTGGTTTTCGGCGCCGGCAACGTTTGCGAAGCTTTGCCGCAGCTCCGAAGCTGTCGGCCGGTAGGTCTGCTCGATCGGATCGCTAAATTTCTTGAAGAAATAACTGGCGGCCAGCACCTGATTGCCACCCAGGAACCATTCCCAGCGCGCATCATAGTTGTCGATCTTTGCTCGCCGCAGATTCGGATTGCCGACGGTCGTATAGCCGCCGACAACGTTCGTGAACTCAAACGGGGACAGTTCGCGAAAATCGGGGCGGTTCAGCGTACGACCGTATCCGAAGCGAAGGTTCTGCCGCGGCGTGAGAGCGTAGATCGCATTCACCGACGGCAGAACATCGCGGTTGTTCAGCGTCGCAGCCGCTGGAACACTGTTCGGAACCAGGACATCCTGCGTGAGGACCGAGATGGATGCGTCCTCGATTCGCGCGCCGGCGATCAATCTCCAGCGAGGCCCGATTGCGAGATCGACGAGGCCGAAGCCGCCATAAACGTCCATTTCGGCGGCATAGGTATCGGTCCCGCGCGTCGTCTCGCGCAGAACAAACCCGTCCGGACGGATGTTGGCCTCGCCCAGAACCTCGTCCGTTGGCGCTGTGAAATCAATGGTCGACGCCCGGATGGGGAGATAGCGGAAGCGCCGTGCAGTAAAATCGCGGCGGCGAACTGTACCGCGAAAACCGGCCTTCCACACCCCGCTGAACTTGCCACCGAAAAACGGCTTCGACCAGTCCACTTGCGGCTCATAGATCTTGTCGTAAAGGTTGCTGAAGAAATGAATCCCGGAATCGCCGAGATTCAAAAAGGTGTATGGGCCGGTGGACCCGGGCTCGCGGCCCCGGATTGTTTCT
>CAYTVP010000014.1:10726-11420 GCA_964441675.1 uncultured Solibacteraceae bacterium
ATTGTTTCTTTCATGTCCGGCTCGCCGCGAAACGAATCGGAGTAGGTGAACTGCCAGCGAAGAATGCTATTCCCAAGATTGGCAAACGCATGGTCGCCCTCAAGCCCGCTCGAAACCAACCGCCGCTCTGTCCATCGGAGACGCGTATCTTCGATTTCCACGCCGATCCCCCCATTCAGCCCGCGGAAGATCCGAGATTCCTTATCCGAGTCTCGCGTCAGCGTATTACGAAAGATCAGCTTGTTCGCGTGGTTCAGACGAACGGAAGCATTCATCACGCCTCCCATCCGGATGCCCTCGTTCTGGGAATTAAACTGCGGGTAGTCGCTGAAAATCTGGGGCGTTCCTCCGCCGGAGTTCACAAGGAAGCGCCGGCCTTCGGGATAAATTTGCGGCTGATTGCTGAAGGTGAGCGCGCCAACAAGTCCAACCCGCCCATACGTATTGCCGCCCGCAACGGAATACGTTTGGTATGGCCGCCCCCAGCCCTTCTTAATAGGCGTGTAGTTGCTCGAAAACGCGCGCCCGAACTCTTGAAATTCCTCGTCGGTAAAGTTTCCGACAAACAGCCGCTGATCGTCGGGAACGATGTCAGGTAACGCTCTTGCGCCATCGTCGAAGCCAAACGCGTCAAGACCGCCTCCCGCATAGCTATCGAAGAATTTTCCGGTCGTAATCTGATTAATTCCGTAGT
>CAYTVP010000014.1:11430-12599 GCA_964441675.1 uncultured Solibacteraceae bacterium
GTAGTTCACGGTCACAGAAAACGTCTTCTGGTCGGGAAATTCGATTGTTTGCAGCTGCACCAGTCCACCCGAAAACTCGCCAGGCAGGTCGGCGCTGTAGGTTTTCAGAATCTTGATGTTGTCGACTAACGAGCTTGGAAAAAGATCGAGCGGCACGACACGCCGCTCGGGCTCTGTCGTTGGGATAATTGCGTTGTTCAGCATCGTTGCCGAGTAACGCTCACCCAGGCCTCGGACAAAGACATACCCGTTATCAACAATGGAGACACCGGCCATCTTTTCCAATGCTCCGGCGGCATCGGACGTGGCCATATTCCGGATATCTTCACGGCTGATCGAATCACTGATCGTTGTCGCCAGTCTTCGCTCTGTCAGCATGGATTCCGCCGTAGAAGCCACGGCGCCGATCTTCTCCGTTACCTCGACCGTCGTTACGGCGCCCCTCTGCTGCATCACAGTGCTGGCTTCGGTCGTTTCGCCGGGACGCACTTCAACATCGTCAATCGTCGTCTCGACGTGATTGCCCCCCGTAAAGCGCAGCTTGTATGTTCCGGGGCTGATCTTGATCACAAACCGGCCCTCGGTATCCGTCACCATCCTTCCGTCGGATGACCCGTCGATCTCCACCTGCACTAGAGGAATCGGCCGGCCGCTAGCCGCGTCAAAAACCACGCCGGAAATAGTTCCGCCCGCCGGAGCCTGAGTTTGCCCTAACATACATCCTGCGATCAGCAAGATACTCAACAAAAACTTTGGCAATCTAAATCCTTGTCTGTCTACTGCACGCGAACAGAAACTGGGTTACTTTGTATTCCATTCACTGCAATGTAGAGCGGAACATCGCCGGTAATGTACGGCTTGTCGGGAATCCGCAGGTTCACTTGACAGACGCCGGGAAACTGCGGCTGGGCTCCTGCATATAGAACCTCAGCCTCATCCCACGACACATACGCCTGAACTCGCGCCACGGCGCCCGCAATAGCACCCTGCGGTACGCCATCGGCAGCCGCCGGCTCGGTAGCGCCGCATCCGGTGGCGAATAGTTGAACCACCGATCCACGCGAAGCAGCAGTGACAAGATTGTCGGAGCTATCCTCATTCAGAATTACTCCGGGCCGGTTAGTGGAGGTGTTTCGAGCCGCTAGTCCGGGAAAGAACTCATAGATGTT
>CAYTVP010000014.1:12609-24639 GCA_964441675.1 uncultured Solibacteraceae bacterium
CAACATTACCGGCAACAAGAACTTCTACCGTTTGCCGTCCAGCCGGCGTCGCAACGGGTATCGTGAAGTTAATCTGATTGTTGGAAACGAAGTAGAGCGGAGCGTCGACTCCGTTTACTCGTAATTTGACGGTTACCAACTCCGTCGGCATCGGAGGAGCGTTTGCTTCCCAGGCCGTCGTCGCGATACTTCCAAAATCTCCATAGGCGGAAGCAATCGATCCTGGCGCGACTGGAGCCAGCGTGTCGAATCCCGAATAATTGACCACCGTAACGGCCGTAGGGGATTGGGCGACACTTGTGACACTGGCCGCTATCATCGCAGCCATAAGGGCGAACGTTCTCATTCTTACTCCTGAACTAGTGGGTGGGGCGAATCTGAGCAAACACGCACTTAGTTCACCACCGGCTTAGAAGCGTAACATCGGCACCCTACGGCTTCGTTACGGTTACGTTGCAGATCAATTACACGCCGGATTACTCCCAGTCGCGACGTTCTGGGCTTGCTGATACACTCTGGCAGTTAGCTGAAACTAATCCAGTTGGAAGTTGCGGGGCGTTCGCGCCGCGAGCGCTGTCCCGGCTACAGAAAGTGATATAGCGCCGCGGGAAGCTATTCGCTCAGTCGATGAACGGCGATCACTTCGGACGAGTTCGAAGAGCCGGCAATTGTACCCACCCTTAACAAAACCTGGAATGGCTGTTCACTTCGGGAAGCATCGATACCTCGTGAACGGAGCGTTTGCGCAAGAGTTTCGAAGTTGACGGCAAGCTTGCCAGCCGCCTCGGTAGCTTCCGCGTTCGTTCCCGCAATCAGAAGCACGTGACCGCCCTGGCCGGGGTTTGCCATAAATCCGATAATGCCGTAAGCTTCACCCGTGTCCCATCCCTTTGCAGTCGGGACGTAGCGGCTTGACTCGCCCGGTTGTGCATGGGCATTGACAACTACTTCCTGATTCGTCGCAGAATCGAACTCGAATCGGAAGTGTAGGGACTTTTCAAATAACGCCGACCATGGATTCGATCGTGGGCTGCCGAGAATCACGAAATTGTCCTCGGTCTTAAACTCCGACATTTGCAGGGCGCGGGCATTCTGCGTTCTCACATGGCGCCCAGCCGCCTGGGCAAGCTGGGCGATGTCGAGCGTGATCGCCGCATCGACCGAAGCGACGTTGACACCCCGAAGCCTTGCGGCAATCTCGCGCGCAAGCGGCGGCTGCACCCGCGATGCCGGTACAAACTGTTTATTCGCATATTCCGACAGCGAAATGTTGAATCCGAACAGTTGCTGCAGCAAAGACATGTCGGGATCGCAAAGAACGATACGAAGATCGCGACCGCCGTTCAATAGTACCGACCAGGGTAGAAACCTGTCGGCCCGGACCGAACCAGGCGCGCGCGCGGTTTCCCACAGCCACGCCCCGGCCGCTAAAAGGCATAGAAAAGCTATTGCGTAAGGCCATTGACGAAATACAAGCAGCTTGGGCGAGGCTTCCACGGTCCCAGCGGAAGAAGACTCCGGTGTAATCCCGCCAGAAGGCGCTGTCTTGTGGAAATCCGGAATATAGGAACCCACCGGCAGATCAATCTTCCAGCGAGAACTGCTCTGGCTGTAATAAAGATGCAGCCGGCGCCGCACATCGCTGGCGGTGACGCGAACGATCGCATCCTCGCCGGTGTCATAAGAGGGTTTGCGTCCGAAAAGCCGAACACCCAACGCCCGCTCTTTCAGCGAATCGAAATGGCCCGCCAGCGCCTGATCCACGATATAAGCCAGGAATTCCTGGCTTCGGCGGCTTCCTTTGAAAGCGGAGCTTCGCAATATCTCCGCCACGTGCTCGCGGAACTCGGATGCTAAGGGTACGGCCTGTACTGCTTTGGTAATTGCCGCAGCCTGATCGAGCTGGCTGGTTCTTCCCGACATCTCCCTGTGCGAATGCACGATATCACAACGTAGCTACTGATACAACTTTAACGATTCGATAGGCTTTTATCTATCAATGACTTAAAGCGCCGTTAGAAACGTTTTCTAGCGTTGTTTAGGGTATTCGAAGTGACATATAGTCGTGCTATTCATTTCGGAGGGGAACCATGTCTCAGTTTCGGATAGTACAAATAGTACTTCCCTGTCTCGTTGTCTTGTCGACGGGACTTTCCGCGCAATCCACCCTGGGCACCATAACAGGATTGGTCAGCGACAACACCGGAGCGGTCATCCCGAATGCTGCCATCGTCGCAACCAATGCGAATACCGGAACCAGGATTCAGACCGTCAGCTCCGGTAGTGGAAACTATGTGATCCCCAACCTGCAGGTTGGGTCTTATGAGATCAGTGTGCAGGTGAGCGGGTTCAAAACGTTCAAACGATCGAACATTTCTCTTTCGACAAATGACAGTGTTCGCGTGGATGTAACGCTCGAAATCGGTGCCACATCCGAGCAGGTGCTAGTGACGGACGAGGCTCCGCCGCTGCGAACGGAATCGACCGAAGTCTCCACCACTATGGAGCGAAAGCTCGTGAATGACGTTCCGCTCGCGGTCGCAGGGATCGGCGGAGGGATGCGAAACGCCTTCAGCATCATGATGATGATGCCGCAGGTGAAAAGCGGCAACGGCGAAGGCGCCTGGGACGATCTGCAAGTGGGCGGGGGCCAGCAGCACGACTGGAACGTCAGCGTAGACGGCTTGTCGGTTGAAATGGGTTGGCGCAATCACGTCGGCTACATGAATCGCCTGACGCCGTCCGTCGATTCGGTGGAAGAGTTCAAGATCGAAACGTCATCGTTCAAGGCGGAACAGAGCCGGGCAAGCGGCGGAAACATCACGGTCAACGTCAAATCGGGCACCAACGAACTTCACGGTAGTGCATTCGATTACTTTCAGAGCGACATCTTCAATGCCAATACCTGGTTGAACAACAAAGTCGGCCGCGCCAAATCGAAATTCCACCGCAACGATTTCGGCGCCACCATCGGTGGACCGGTTTTTATTCCGAAGGTCTATAACGGCAAGAATCGGACGTACTTTTTCTTCTCCTACGAAGGCTACCGTTTCCCGCAGACCTCCGATGCGTCGCAGCAGACGATTCCGTTGCCGGAGATGATCGACGGGGATTTCTCCAACTGGACGCCGAGGGGAGCGCTGGTACCGATATACGATCCGGCCACCACGCGGGACGACGGGGCGGGCGGTGTCATCCGGACACCGTTTGCCGGCAATATCATCCCGCAGAACCGGCTGAGTCCGTTAGCGCGGCGGATTGGCGCTTTCTATCCGGCGCCGAATGCTTCCGGGCTGGTTCTGAACTATGTTTCTCCCGGAACCGAGCCGAAGCGGCGCATCGAAAACGCTTTCACAACCAAGTTCGACCACAACTTCGGCACCAAGAACCGGATCGCGTTCACCTGGACGAAGAACGGGATGTATTTCAACAACAACTACGACACGGACCCGGAGAATCCCCTCAACTGGAACGCTTTGCCTTATCCACTCTCGGGACGCAAATACTATCGGGGCGATCAGTATTACGGGAACGTTTTCCGTCTCAACGATACGCATATCTTTACGCCGACGCTCGTCAACAATCTGACCATTGGCGCGCACCGCCTGACGCATCCGGAGCACGACATCACGGTTCAACCGGCCGGACAAAACTGGGGAGACCAGCTTGGCGGCGCCGTAGGGAACAACCCGTACTACAACACCGGATTCCCTCAAGTTTCATTTGCCAACGACAACTACTACAGCTGGGACAGCTCAAAATTCTGGGATGAATATCACACGGTCTACGGCTTGGATGAGAATCTGACCTGGATCAAAGGAAATCACAGCTTCAAATTCGGATATGCCTACCAGAAGATGTTTCTGAACACGAACAACCGCAACACGGCCTCGGGCAGCTTTACGTTCAACCGGCTCAGCACATCTGTCCCGGGCGACAACAGCGGCAATTCCGGCAGTTCGTTCGCAAGCTTTATGCTGGGAGAAGTGTTTACGGGCGGCTTCACGGTGCCGAATACCTCAATGATGCGCTTTCCGTATCACGCCGCCTACGTGCAGGACGACTGGAAAGTGACGCCGAGACTGACGCTCAATCTGGGTTTGCGGTGGGAAGTAAATATGAGCGTTTACGAGAAGCACGATCGTTTTTCCTATTTCGACCCGAATCTCGCCAATCCGGCCGCCAATGGGGTCCCCGGCGCGCTGCGATTCCTCGGCACTGGAACAGGACGCGAAGGCCGGCGCAATCTCTATAACAATGCAATGGGCTGGGGGCCGCGCTTGGGCCTGGCCTACCAGATCGGCGACGGCACCGTGATTCGCGCGGGCGCCGGAATTTTCTACGGAACCAACAAGGCGCCAGGATTGGGCGGCGCAAACAACGGATTCACCAATGCGCCTAGCTGGTCGTCGCAGAACCAGGGAATCAACTCCGCCTTCCAGTGGGATCAGGGTTTTCCAGGATGGCAAGCTCCGCCTTTCATCGATCCCGGCTTCAACGCCGGTTTCTCGATTCCCTGGTATGGGGCAGCGGAAACAGGCAGGCTACCGCAAACCAGCACCTGGAATTTTGCTGTATCGCGCGCGCTGCAGGCCAACTTCGTTCTCGATGCCACCTATACCGGTAGCAAGGGCACGTACCTGGCTTCGGATCGGGTGAATATTATGCAGATTCATCCGCAGTACGCTTACCTGGGCCAGTTGCTGAACCGGCCAATTGACGATCCAGCCGTTGCGGCCCTGGGCTTCTCATCGCCGTTCCCGGACTTCAAGGAACTGTTAGGCGGAAACGCCACTCTGGGGCAGGCTCTGCGCGCATTTCCTCAATACCAGAACGTCTCGACAGGCGGCATGATGAACCACAGCGGCAACTCGACATATCATGCGATGATCCTGAAAGTAACGAAGCGATTTTCCGGCGGCTTGAGCCTGTTGGCGTCCTACACCTGGTCGAAGCTTTTGACAGACGCGGACTCGTCCGAGCCCTGGATCGCCGGAGTAGTCGGGGCCGGAGTGGGCGCGGGCGGATCGCAGAATCATTACAACCGCCGCAATGAAAAATCCTACGGCGTGCTCGATCTGCCGCACATGTTCAAACTTACCGGCAGCTACGATTTGCCGTGGGGCCAGGGCAGGAAGTATTTGACGTCCGGCGCGTTGAGCAAAGTAGTGGGAAACTGGACACTCGCAACGTTCCTCTTCTACCAGAGCGGTTATCCGATGGGTGTAATTGACAATCGTTATCCCAATAACCTGCGTGGCGGACCAGCGCGGCCGAATATCGTTTCGAACGATTGGAGAGGAGAAACCGCGGGAGAACGCTTCGACCCTTCTGTCGATAACTTTTACGACGCTTCCCAATTCCAGGGAAGGCCGAATCCCACGGCTGACCCCTTCGGAAACGCTCCGCGCCTGAACGGAGCTACTCGCTCTTTCCCCACAGCACGCACTAATGTCTCGATCACCAAAGGCATCGCAATCTGGGAACGCGTACGGGCAGACCTTCGCTTTGAGGTGTTCAATCTCTTCAATCAGAAGACTTGGGCCAACCCTACCAGTGATCTCTCGAACGTGACACAGTTCGGAGTTATCACGAATGTGAAGGGCGGCAGCAACCGCAGCGCGCAGGTAGGCTTGAAGATCCTGTTCTAACTCACGCCGATTTCTTGCGGATCTCGATCTGTAGACGTTTGATCTTTTGATTGAGCGTGGACAGCGGGATCCGCAACAACTCCGCTGCTTCGGTCTGGCTCCAGTTCGACGTCTCCAGGGCTTCGACGATTTTCTTACGCTCAAAGTCGGCTACGAGTTCATAGAAGGAGGCGTCCGCCGCCAGGTTGCCGCGCTCGTCCCTCCGTATCCGCATTCCGCCGGCTTGCAGCAGATGATCCGGCAGAACGTCGGCCCGGACCACGGGCGACTGGGCAAGCACGACAGCTCGCTCGACTACGTTCTCCAGCTCCCGAACATTACCGGGCCAGTTATATTCCAGCAGGATTTGCAGCGCTTCGCCGTCAAACTTCAGCAGGCTGCGCCGGCCGCTATCGAGAAATTTCTCATTCTCGCGGCTATACAGATCAAAAAAATGGTCGAGTAACAACGGCAGATCTTCTTTGCGCTCGCGAAGGGGCGGTAGAGGGATATTAATGACATTCAACCGGTAGTAAAGGTCTTCCCGGAACCTTCCTTCCTCCACCAGCTTTCGCAGATCGGCGTTGGTGGCGGCAAGAATGCGCACATCCACATTGATTGCCTCGCTCGATCCGAGCGGGCGGAACTCGCGCTCCTGGATGACGCGCAGCAGCTTTGCCTGCGTCTCCAGAGAAATTGTTCCGATCTCATCGAAAAAGATCGTGCCGCCTCTAGCCGTCTCGAAATAACCCTTGTTGGCGGAGACCGCGCCGGTAAAGGCTCCCCGCACATGCCCGAATAATGTCGATTCCAACAGCTCCGGCGGCAACGACCCGCTGTTTACCGCGATGAACGTATGATCGGCGCGTGGAGAATTGGCGTGGATGGCCTTGGCGATGACTTCTTTGCCGGTGCCCGTCTCGCCAGTGATCAGAATCGTGGAGCGGCTGGCCGATACCTGCCCGACCAAGTCGAGCACTCGGAGCATCCGGTCGCTCTTGCCAATGATATTTTCGAAGTTATAGCGCTGCTTAAATGCCCGCTTCAACTGAACGTTCTCTCGGGCCAGCTGCGACGTGGAGATCATTCTCCGGATCTCGATCAGCAGCTTCTCGTTATCCCAGGGCTTCGAAAAGTAATCGTTGGCGCCGCATTTGATCGCCTGCACGGCCACCTCGACCGAGCCGTAAGCCGTAATCAGAAAAATCGGCGTGTCGGCGTCGCGCTGCCGAATCTCTTGAATTGCCTCGATTCCGGATTTGTCGGGCATCATGAGGTCCAGCAGCACCAGGTCGTACATTCCCTGTTCCAGCTTTCTGAGACCTTCCGTTGCGTTGGGAGCGAGTTCGACAGAGAACCCCTCCATGCTCAGCAAGGTGTCCAGACTTTCGCGGATGTCTTCCTCGTCGTCGATGACAAGGATCCGCCCAGCGGGTATAAGCAGAGGTTCTGAGTTGTCGATTTCAGGCATTGACCGTTTCACCGGCCAATTCCCGGCTCGGCTTCCGCGAAAGCGGGAAAGTCAGCCGGAACGTCGTTCCTCGCCCCAACTGGCTATCCACTTCAATCGTACCGCCGTGCTCCTGCACGATGCCGTAGGTTACGGATAGCCCAAGCCCAGTACCTTTTTTGGCGTTCTTGGTGGTGAAAAACGGATCGAAGACACGTGTCAGATGCTCAGCGGAAATTCCGCGGCCAGTGTCGGAAACCGAAATGACGGCGGTGCCGTTATCGGAACGAGCAACGACTGAAAGGGTACCGCCCCGCTCCATGGCGTCGCGAGCATTCAGAAAAAGGTTCAGAAACACCTGCTGCAGCTTTCCTGCGTTGCCCTTGATGGTGGGGAACGGTTCCGACGCATCTATTTCGAGCCGGATACCCGCCTTTTCCAACTGATGTTCGATCAGCGACGAGACTTCGCGCACGATCTTCGGCAGGTCCACTTCGGTGAGATTGCTTTGCGAGGTTCGCGAGAAATTCAAGAGCGAGTTGACGATTTCGCTGGCCCGGAACGTCTGCTTGGCAATTTTTTCAAGAAGCTGCGACTTTTGCTGGTCTCCGTGCACCTGCTTGGCCAGCATCTGGGCATAGGTGGAGATAACGGCAAGCGGTGTATTGACTTCGTGCGCTACGCCGGCCGCCAGGAGACCGATCGAGCTCAGCTTGTCGGCCTGAACCAGCCTACGCTCCAGTTCGCTACGGTCGGTGATGTCGTCGAAGATGATCAGCCTGCCGATGCGCTCCATCTCTCGCGAAACCAGGGGAGCTATAGCAACGTTCAGAATCGCTTCCCGGCGCGGCGCACGGCCGTTCCCATTGATCTCGGTATCCCACGTATTCAGCCGGACCTTATCGAGGTGATGAATTCCGGTCTCCCCCCGAACGGCTTCGAGCCGCGATGCAAGGTCGCGCGGTAGCAGTGCCCGGAGCGGCTGTCCAACCGCAGTCTCCCGTGCGATCCCAGTCAGATCTTCCATTCGCGAGTTCCAGCTTCCGACCCGATCATCCAGATCCGCCGCCAGAATCCCGACATTGATGGACTCGACGATGTTCTCGCTGAATTCCTTCAGCCGCTCGTACTCGTTCGCCTTCAGCGCCAGCGACCGGTAGAGTCTCGCATTTTCGACTGCGATCCCGACGGAGCCTGCCAGCGTCATCAACAGTTCCAGATCGTCGGTACTGAGGAAGTCGCCCGCGTCCGAACGGCTCGCTCCGATCCAGGCGATCGTGCGGCCGCGCACGCGGCAAGGAATGTAGTAGGTATAGTCGAGCGAAGCGATATCGCCGCCGCTCGAGCGCGGGGATTCGAAGAAAAGCTGGTCGCGGTGCTGATTGTGGGCCAGAAACTCTAACCGCATGTTACTTACCGCGGGATGTGGACGGGCTCCTCGCGTTGTGTGCAAATAAAACTGCCCCTCGTCGCCCGCCAGCAGAAAACCCACATGCCGGATGGAGAGCGTTTGCAGTAACCGATCGCCGATTGACCCCAACATGGTGTCGAGATCCGTTTCCGACGAGAGTTCCCGCGCGAACTCGACCAAAGTCAGCCGGTAGTTGTAGTTGTGCCGGTAGAATACGTGGCGGTCCAGAACTTCCCGCAAGTAGTTATGGATCGGTTGAAATACGAAAGTGGCGATAATAATCAGCACCACCACGGCGGCCGGACTTAGCTCATCGATCTTGCCGAAGGAAAAGGCCAGGCCATAAATGATGCCCAACACCGCCAGCGTCGCCAGCGTATACACATAGCCTTGCTGGAAGATCACGTCGACGTCCATGAGCCGGTAGCGGATGACCGCATATGCCCAGGTGAGAGGCAGGAATCCCAGGCTGAGAACAGCGAGCTTCATTAACGGACTGGGAATAGAGCCCGACGCATACGGAACTACGTAAAAGAGCGTGAACGGAAGTACGCCTAGAACTGCGCCGTTCCGGAGCCACTTGAGCTGTTGCTTCAGTAAAGAATCGCCTGCCCTTCGATACCGCAGGGCAAGGAGTCCCGCCCCGGCGAGATAACTGATGCTCAGCGCAGGCAGCCAGATCTGGTCGAGCACCCGCCGGGTATCTTCGAGCGGCAGCCCGCTGGCCAGGGTTCCGGTGGCAAACCCCGCGTTGAGCAGCAGGAGGAGCGACGGAACAACATAAAGCAGCAGGACACGAGAACGCTTGCGGAAGAAGATAGGCGATTCCGGGAAGGCCAGGCAAAAATGTAGAAAAACGGCCGGCGCAAAGAATCCCGCGGCAACATTCCCCCAATAAATCAGCTCATCGAAGGTGTTCAGTTTGCCGGTGTAATGAAAGGTAAATAGGACGAAAGAGAGCAGACATAAGACAAAAAAGTGCGTGGCTTTCGGCGCCCGCCCGCGGCGAAACCAGACGAACAGTCCAATGGCCAGGTAGGCGGCGCCCACCAGGTACTGGTAATAGATTGACGAATCGACATTTCGTTCGCCGACAATCACCGTCGCGCGAGTTTCCACTCCATTGCGACGGATATGGTACTCGGCGCGATTCCACGACCCGATGCCGACCAGGGCGCGCGGCACGTCGAGCGCGCGATCAATCGCTACGCTATTGATTCGGATGAGGATATCGCCAACCTGGATTCCGGCCTTCGCTGCCGGGCTGCGCCGCTCCACGTGTAAAGCTTCGACGTGCGCAGGAGGCCCGGGCCTTTCCACCCAAACGGCGCCGTCGTCCGGGAGGTGAAACCTCGATTGCTGCTGAAA
Organism: uncultured Solibacteraceae bacterium; assembly: GCA_964441675.1. Taxonomy (GTDB): domain Bacteria; phylum Acidobacteriota; class Terriglobia; order Bryobacterales; family Bryobacteraceae; genus JAPKYZ01. Next base: position 22,469 of record CAYTVP010000014.1, read on the forward strand.
GTTAATAACGGCGCCCAATGTCACCACAACTGTGATGACAATCAGCAGAGCGCCGCCTATTTGAGCCCTAAGCTCCTTCATCGGAATGCACGGGTGCGCGAAGCCGGATGCACGTTCAAGACCAACCTCACAACCCTCTCCAGGTATTGCGAGAATAGCGAAGTTCGAGCCGCGCGGCAAGCACGTTAATCCCCCGGAAGATACTGAAATACAGAGATATTATCCTGTTTTCGGGATGCTATCCGAGTCCGTAGCCCTGCTAATCTGTAAGATCCTGAATGGCTGACACAAAATTACGGGTGATCCCGCTCGGCGGCTTGGGCGAGTTTGGCATGAACTCGATGGCTCTGGAGTTCGGAGATGACATAATCGTCATCGACGCCGGGATGATGTTCCCGGATGATGATCTGCTCGGCATCGATATCGTCACTCCGGACTTCTCTTACCTTCGGGAGCGAAAAGACAAAGTCCGGGCATTACTCCTGACACACGGGCACGAGGATCATATTGGCGGATGCCCGTTCCTCCTCAGCGAGGTGAATGTTCCCGTTTACGGAACTGCTTTTACCCGCGCGCTGGTGGAGCGGAGGCTGGAGGAGCACGATCTCAGCGAGGGAATCCGGTTCAACGAAATTTCGCCCGGCGACAAAGTTGAGATTGGTCCATTTCAAGTTGAGTTCATCAACGTCACCCACTCGATCGTCAGCGCCGTAGCGCTTGCCATTACGACGCCGGTTGGTGTCGTAATCCATACCGGGGATTTTAAGGTCGATCCCACCCCCACCGACAACGTTCTTTTCGACCTTCACACATTTGCCGAGTACGGCAAGCGGGGTGTTCTATTACTGCTCTCGGACTCGACAAACGTCGAACGCCCGGGATATACGCAATCCGAACGGGCAGTGCGCCCCCGTCTGGAAGATCTATTCACGCGTGCCGAGCAGCGTCTGATCATCTCCTGTTTCAGCTCGTCCATCCACCGCCTTCAGCAGATCATCGAACTGGCCAAAGAGTACGGGCGCAAGGTGGGCTTCCTGGGGCGGAGCATGCTGTCGGCCACCGAGATCGCTCACTCGCTGGGGCTGCTGGACATTCCGAATGGAATTCTACTGCGGCCTCAGGATATCCAGGACTATAATCCGGCGAAGATTGTGGCCGTAGTATCCGGAACTCAGGGTGAGCCGATGTCCTCCCTATCGCGGGTGGCGCTCAACAGTCACAAGCATCTGAGCGTCCGTCCCGGCGACCTGGTAGCGCTCAGCGCCCGGATCATTCCCGGCAACGAGAAATCCATCTACCGGATGCTCGACCATTTCGCGCGGCGCGGCGCGGAAGTGATTTACGGATCAGGCGACCCTCCACTCCACGTTTCCGGACATGCCTCCTCCGAAGAGTTGAATCTGGTGCTGAACCTAGTCCGGCCGAAATACTTTATCCCCATTCACGGCGAGTACCGCCAACTTGCCAAGCACGCGGCGCTGGCCAACCATCTGCGAACCCACAATCTTAAGGAAACATTTATCCTCGATACGGGCGACACGGTGGAGTTCGATTCGCGCGGTGGTGCCCGGCGGGGTGACCGCGTACAGGTCGGCCGTGTTTGCATTGATTCCGGCTCGGTCGACGACGTAATCGAAGAGATCGTGATTCGCGATCGGAAACACTTGGCGGAAGATGGTTTTGTCGTCCCGATCCTTGCGATCAATCGGGCAACCGGCCGTATTGAAGGATCGCCTGAAGTGGTGTCGCGCGGCTTTGTCTCGCCAGACGATTCGACTGCCCTTATGGCTGATGCGCGGCAAGTGATCCTCAAAACCATCGAGGCCTCGAATAGTGAAGAACGGGCCGATTGGGGCGTAATGCAGGAAAAAATCCGGGCCGATTTGAAACGGTTCCTCAACAAACAGACCTCACGCCGGCCGCTCATTATGCCTGTCGTCCTCGAAATTTGACGTAAGCGCGATTTCGATTCGGTAGTTCAAGTGCAATACTGATTACTTGGTGAAGATTTGAAAACTTCCGAAATCCTGCAGGGATGGAAGTCTATTCTGGCAGGACGAAGTCCTTCCCTTTCGATCGAAATCACCCGTGAATGCCCCCTACGATGTCCCGGGTGCTATGCCTACGACGAGAATCATTTGGGCGGCGAAGTTTTACTTCGGCAGCTGAAC
>CAYTVP010000015.1:0-8653 GCA_964441675.1 uncultured Solibacteraceae bacterium
GAGCGCTGAATCATCAGAATCAACGCCAGCCCCTTACCCGGATCGATCCATGCCTGAGTGCCATACGCGCCGCCGTGCCCATGTGTTCCTGGGCTCAGCAACGCGGATACGCCTTGCGGTTCCTTCACCACGCACCACGTCAGCCCCCAGCCATTGCCGGGCGTGAAGCCTGTTTGAACATTTCCCGATTGGATGGTTGTCATCAGCTCCACCGAATCCGGCTTCACGTAGTGCTTGCCGTCCAGGGTTCCTTTGTTCAGGATCATCCGCGCAAATCGCGCATAATCCGGGGCGGTCGAAAACAGGCCGCCGTTTGGCGCCGGGTAGCGATCCTTCGACGTCGGCGGCTTGCCGAAGAGCAGGGAGACGGCCGTCGCCGTGAACTGTCCATCTTCCTCGCGTTTCACAGGCGTCACGAGCCGCGGAAGTTGATCTTCTCGCAAGTAGAATGCCGTGTCCTTCATCCCCAGGGGTTCGAAGAGATGCTTGTCCAGGTATTGATCGAAGCGCTCTCCCGAGACAATTTCTACAATCCGGCCGAGCGTATTGATGCCCGACTGGCAATACTTCCATTGACTTCCGGGTTCAAACTGCGTCGGCTTAGAAAGATAGGCGGGGATCAATTGCGACAATTCCGTTGCCGCGCGGCCCTCTGCGGGCGTTGCTTCGGCGAGGCCGGACGTATGCGTCATCAGATGCCGTAGCGTGAGATTCGCCGGCCGCCCCGAAGGTGTTTTCAGCTTGGCGAAAGCGGGGATGTGCTTGGCTACCGGGTCGTCTACCGACAGCTTCCCTTCATCTTGCAACATCAGAATCGCCGTTCCTGTAATGGGCTTTGTCATCGAGGCAATCCAGAATATGGAATCTTCCTCAAGCGGCTTCGCATCTCCGGGGCCGGATTTGCCGGTGGCCTTCAGATGCGTCACCCCATCGCGGTTTGCAACCAGCGTCACCGCGCCGGGAATTTCCTGAGCGGCAATCTGCTGCTCCATTGATTCGGTGATCTTGGCGCCCAGCGGATCGCTGGTATTTGCTTCGCCGGAGCATCCGGTCAGGACGACGGCAGCGATCGCTGTCGGAAGGAGTAAGCGGGAGGACATGGCGCATAGTCTATCGCTTAGCGGCGTAGCGTAGGCGGACGCTTGGGCGGGGGAGCGATTGCCCTCCGGACTGCTTCCTGAACCTTGGAGAACTCCTCATCCGAAGGGGCCTCAGCCGGGGCTCCACCCATTATCTTCGCCAAGACGGCAAGCCGGTCCTCTTTGGGCGGCAGGGACGACCCCTCCGGATCTGTATCGCCGGATTGGAGCCGTTGCAAGTAGCGGTAGATCCCACCCCAATCGAAACCAGCTTTCGACGCCAGCTCTGCCCCATATTGATCCGCCAGCAGTTCGTTATCGCGCTGGGTTTTAAGGAACCCCAATGGCATCAGCATGCTCGCACCGGCAGTCGGCGCGTGACTTCCGGACCACCCTCCCGTGAAGATTACCGGCATGCCGGAATTTCCCGCCGGCGTGGTCCGCCACCCATGCCGCATTTCAACATGTCCAATCGCGTGGGCCAGCATCCCTGCGAACTCCGATTCGTTCCGTGCCATCAGAAAAAAGCGCGCCGGGATGACAACAAACCTCCCTGGGAGTGGAATCGGGTCGAAGGATTCGTAGGCAACTACCTCGAAGCGGTACGCCGGGGCGCCTTCAAGCTGAGATGTCAATCGGTTACCTACGCTGCGGGCATAATTCTGAATTTCCGGAACTGCGAACGGTTTGGTCTCGAGCATGATGTTTTCCGCCATCTTTTCCCCGAGCGCGCGCTCTTTCTCTGTCTTGAAGCGATCCGCCTGTTGTGCCAGCAGAGGAACGGTGACCATCCAGACGAGGATCATCACGATGTAACGGATGACGCAGCGAAACGGTTCTGGTTACGCCAGATCGTGAAACACTGACGATGTTTTCCTCTCTCCGCCCGGCGCGTGCGGGCACCTACCAAAAAATACAGGAACTTACGCAGCACGAAGCGGCTAGACTGAAACAAGTGAGGTTCGTTTTGTTTCTGGCGGCCGTTATGACGGCCCTCGGCGCATCCACAAACGATGCCGCCGCGAACGCCGACTGGGTCAATATCGGACCATTCGGCGGACCTGCCGGCCTGATTGCCATCGATCGCCATAATCCGGAGCGGCTGATCGCGTCGTCCCGTAACAACAATCTATTTCTGACCGCCGATGGCGGTGCGCATTGGAAACGTCTTCCGTTTCCCCGAATGCCCGGTTCGGCAATTGAGGCTCTCGCGATTCATCCCCGGGATTCCAACCGCTTCTACGCCGGTATCGCCGACGAACACCGCGGCTTTGCCGGCTTGTATGAGAGCTGCGATGGCGGAAAGAGCTGGGGGATGCTGGGCGATCTGTATGGAAAGGCCGTGTTCTCTCTGGCGTTTTTTCCCGGAGACCCGTCGATTTTAGCTGCCGGAACACGGGATGGCGTCTTCCTCTCAAGGGATGACGGCAAAAGATGGAGCAAAATGCAGCGAGGATCCCAACCCGCGCCGTATCCGGTGATGTCGCTCGCGTTCGACCCCGAAAATGCTCAGATTCTCTATGCCGGTACGACGCATCTGCCCTGGAAGACATCTGACGGCGGTGAGAATTGGGCTCCCATTCACAACGGCATGATCGACGATTCCGATGTTTTTTCGATTCACGTGAACTCGAAAATGCCCTCGCGCGTGTTTGCGTCCGCCTGCAGCGGCATCTATGCCAGCGAGACTGCCGGCGAGCGGTGGCGCCGCGCTCAGGGGATTCCCGGTACAGACCGGCGCACCCACGTGGTTACCGAAGATCCGTCTTACCCGAATATCATTTACGCCGGCACCACGGCGGGTCTGTACAAAAGCGCGGATTCCGGGCATGCGTGGCGTAAGCTGAACTCGCTGTTTATCCGCTCCGTAAAGTTTTCGCCAACCGACAGCCGCAGGATTTATCTGGCGACGCAGGATCGTGGTTTGCTGAAAAGCACTACGGGCGGCGAGTCTTTCGAAGAAGTCAATCTCGGGTTCACCGCCCGGCCCATTCATCGACTGCTTTTTCATGGCGACTCGCTGGTAGCAGTGGCCCAGCGGACGAACGGCACGCGTGCGCTTTATGAACGCCTATCCGGTGCGAAAGGCTGGCGGGAGCTCGATGGTATTTCCGGCGATGCGGTGTCTTTCCGGGATGTTCTCTATGCCCGGACCGCTAAAGGAGTATCCCGAAAGGGAGAACAGGGCTGGACGTCAGTCCTGCTGCCGGGCCCAACCAGTAAGAGTCCCAGGTTACCCCTCAGGGCGGATGTCCTCGAAGCCACCGCGACTGCGCTTTGGGCAGTGACTTCTACTAATGGATTACTGAAATCGACCGATGGAGTTCAATGGACCAAGGTTGCCCAACCCGATCGATATCCAATTTTCGAGATTTTTCCGGGGGAGAAATCGCTGGCGATTCGGACGGGGAACGCCTTGTGGTTGACCAGGGACGATGGTGCCAGCTGGACGCTGATCGAGCCGGTTCCCGGTAGCCGCTTGTTTCAATTGGCTTTACACCCGGACAACGCCGACATAATATTTGCTACGACGGCCCTTGGGCTCGTTCGTTCAACCGATCGTGGACGGTCTTGGAAGAAAGTGGAATCGGGATTGCTGCCCGGATTCGTGTATGCAGTGGCGGCGGACGGGCAATCGCAGCGCAAATGGTATGCCTCGCAGTCCGGTCATCTCTTTGAATCCACAGATGATGGCGAGACGTGGCGGCAGCTGGAAGGCGAAATTCCATCCGCATTGATCCAACGAATCTATGTGCCGCACGACGATGGTAAGATTTTTGTCATCACTGAGGGGCAGGGAATTTTTGAAAGGCAAAACTTGCCTATAATTAGAGCTTTGGGAGGGGAGAATTAATATCCAATGAGACGTCGAACAATCGGCCTGGCCGGTTTGGGGGTGGCAATTGCGCTTCCGCTCGCGGCGCAGGCCCCGAGTGGTGGGACTACCACCTACGGCAAGCACGAAGTAAATATCTTTGGTGGAGGGTCGTTCTTTCAACGACAAGATGCGAGGCCGTATCTTGATCTGGGCCGGGGTGGAACCGTTGGCTTCCGGCTAACACAGAACTGGTGGAACTACGTTGGCATTGAGGAAGAGGTCAATGTCCACGGTGTCAACAACGCAACGTTCACCAAACCGAACAGCTTCGACACAGTTTCCTTTGGAACGCGTCAGCGCCAGATTATGGTGAACCCGGTGTTCCATTTCACGCCGCGCGACTCCCGCGTCCGGCCGTTCGTAACCGCTGGTGCTGGCGCCAATTGGCTTGTGCCAACCGATGAAGCTCGCAATCAGGCGCTTCGTCTGGACGGTAACGGATTGGGCGCTCCGGTAAATCTCAAGACCGGCGTTGGTGTTCTGTTTAATTATGGTGCGGGCCTGAAGGCGAAGCTGGGCGAGCGCGTCGGTCTTCGCTTTGACGCGCGCGGATTCTGGGTGCAGAAGGAAACGCTTGGCGTTCCGGAAGCCTCCGTCGCCCCCATGGATCAGGTAGTTTTTACGGAAGTAAATCCGCTGCAATCGCTGCAGGTCACCGGTGGATTGACCTTTTATCTCGGCAAGTTGACGGAGTTTATTCCGGGCACTTTTACGCCCGGCAACATCGAATCGTCTGCCACTTCTGTTTGCCCCGGCGATCCGTTGACATTCCGGCTGCCGGTAAGCAACTCGATGGCGGAGATCACGCCGAAGTATAAGTGGACAGTTGATGGTCAAGACGCGGGTACTGAGGAAACGCTGACGCTCAAGGCTCCCGACGGGCCGAAGACCTTGCAGGTGAGAGCCGTTGTCGATCCCGACACGAGCAATGTCACGGTCAAGGACATGCAGAAGTACTTGAGAAAGTTCCCGATGACGGCCACCGATCGTCAGACAACGGTCCAGATTAAGGAGTACAAGGCTCCGACGGTGACGGCCGCTGCAAGCCCGACGCAAGTCGGCCCAGCCGGCACTGCCGCTTTAACTGCAACACCAAGCCTGTCGGAATGCTCCGGTGACGCCACCTACGACTGGACGGTCGATGGCGGCAGTCTCTCGGGAACAGGTGCCACGCGGACGTTCTCACCGACCGGACTCGATCTGGCGTGCGGAACCACGCGCACCGTGAACGCTCAGGTAACAATTCGCGACGCAAAGGGTGGTAGCTCCCAGGCCAGTGTGCCGTTGACGGTGGCTGCCGCGCCCTGCCCGCCCCCGCCGCCGCCTCCTCCAGTGCTGCGGCCCACTCAGTTTGATGACATTCTGTTCAGCAATGGTGGATCGCGCGTCAATAACTGCGGCAAGCGTACCCTGGACCGCGTCTATGAACAGGCCATGGCTTCTGGTGACTACGACATCCTACTCGTCGGACACATCGATACCGCGGAAGCCAAGATCCGCCGCCGCCGGAATCAAAAGGCGATCGATCGCGAGCGCGTTGAGAATGCCGCGGCTTATCTGATTGCCGGTGATCAGCCCTGCAAGCGGTTCGACCGCAGCCGGGTTAAGATCGCCACAGTTAGTGACAATCAGTCTTCGCCACTGCGTACAGCGCTTTGCGAGGATTCGGTCACGGAGCGATCCGGTTCCCGGATCAACCCGCGCGACGACAAGGCGAAGTTCCGCCGTGTAGAAGTCTGGTTGGTGCCGCGTGAAGGCAAGGGTGAAATGCCCGCCGGAATCACGGGTATCGAACAGGCACCCGATTTCGCAAACTGCCCCAAATAAGGTAGCAGCGAATTAACTAAGTGCCTGAGGGACCATTCAACGAGCCCCGGCTTGCCCTGAACCGTATTTATACGCGAACGGGCGACCGGGGCTCTTCCCGTTTAGTCGGCGGCCAAAGTGTCCCCAAGGACGCATCCCGCTTGGAATGCTTTGGAACGATTGACGAGCTAAATTCGTTTCTGGGCCTGGCAGCGGTGTCGGCGACGGAACATGCGGCCACCGCATCGTTAGCCGCCGTGCTGCTTCGTATTCAGCATGAGCTGTTCAATGCGGGGTCGATCCTCGCTACCTTGCCTGAAGATGTCCACGCGCGCCAGCCTCAGATCACTATGCATGAAGTGACCCAGCTCGAGCACGACATTGATAACCACAATGCGGGGCTTGCTCCTCTAAGGAGTTTTGTTCTACCTGGCGGCTCGGTCCTCTGCGCGCAGCTACATGTCTGCCGCACTGTTTGCCGGCGCGCCGAACGTCTTGCCGTAACTCTTTCGCGCGCCGAAGCGGTGCCTTCTGAAATTCTTCAGTACCTCAATCGGCTCAGCGATGCTCTCTTTGTATTCAGCCGGTGGGCAATTCAGGCTGTAGGAGCAGAGGAAGTTCTCTGGCAGCCCAACGAATCAGCGTCCGGGCAGTCTACCTAATCCGGGCACCAGAAAATACAGGCGCTCCATTTTTTGAAGCGCCCATCTATTTATCCGCCTTTAGCGGCCTTCGAACGCTCCGACACTCGGCGGGTTCACCCAACACTTACCGTCGAAATCGCCCGTAGAGTAACGTTCCGCGGCGGAGCCTAAGTAAACGCCGCTCCTTGCGGCCGCGCTCGTCGTCAAAATCGAAAAAGTACTGTCGCCCAGCTTCAGGAATCCCGGATTCACGCCATAAATTGCACCGATCTCTGCCACGGGCAACCCCGTGGGCTGCGATTGGGCGGGATTGTTGTACGCATACCAAAGGTTATTCTTGAACTCGAATGTTGTCGCTGCTGTATAGGGGCCGACATTCACCATCTCCGCGATCGACGGGCGATTGTAGTAAATGACATTGTTGAAAAAGCGTCCTCCCCTCGCTGCCGCGAATGTGTACGTTGAGTTAGTCCGCGATTCTTGAAGAATTCGAAACCCGAACGTCTTGGGATTGATGATAGTGTTGTTCGCTACGTAGCACGAGACGCAGCCGACGATTGCCGCTGGCGACTTACTATCAACAATAACGTTCCCGATCGCACGGATATCGCGAGCCTCATAATTAGTGCTGGTCTTGCTGATTGGCGGACGGAAGTACTCGTACCCGGTAGATCCGCCTAAGCTTAGTGCCCGGTTCGAGCTCCTTCTAATGTCGTTCCAACGGATCTCGATATTGTAGCTGCCGCCCTTCACTACTACGCCGTGCTCACTGTCAGTAAGAGTGTTCCCGGCAATGACTCCGTTATGAACACCTACTGCTGCGATATTCATGCTGCCGCAGCGCGCCATCTTACTGTCCATAAGCTGGAAGTCATTTACTCCGGCCATCTTTACGCACTGTCCGCCGGTATCGTGAATATTCAACCGCTTGAAGATCACCGACCGCGTCGCATTCATATTCGATAGCTCGCTGTTGTCATGAATATTGATGCCGTGACTGGATGTCCATTGGATTCCGAAGTCATAAAAGACAACATACTTAACCTTTGCCAGCAAAAGACCGACGGTTCCGCCGCTAAATACCGGGGGAGGCTCTCCAGTGGCTCCTCCAATCCAGATCGGAGCAGCCGCGGTACCGGCGAGGTTTTCGATGTAGACATCTCCGCGATACGTTCCGGAATGGATACGAATCGCTGTTCCCGCCGTGGCCGCCTTTGCCGCCCGGCCTAATGTCGCAAATGGTCTTGCGGCGCTTCCATCACCGCTTGAATCGTTTCCATTTACTCGGACGTGCAACTCACGAATCGCTCTCTTACCTTCGTGAAAACCAACAACCTTCCCGCATTGCAATGCGGCTTGGGCAGGGCCACCTGTGGTACCTATAACAGCTAACAGTGCAACAGGCACACTCCACCTCTTGAGTCCTTCTCTCATCAAAAATTCTCCTCGTCATCAAACTGGCAAACACAACTCCGACGCGGTCTACGAGCGGAGCAGTATTGATGGGCGGTTGGTCTTAGGCGGGTTTGTCACGCAACTGGGAAGGCTTTTTTTGGTTGCGCGAGCTACTGCTTAGTCAGACTTCTTCGCAAGTTTACCCATGTGATCGACATCACGTCAATAGTTATTACCTTCTTTGCCAGCCACTTTTTGAGACCGTACGATTCTTTGAAATCTTTACAAAAGAGTAACGGCCGGCTTTCAACAACCCGTTTTCGTATTAGTGGTCTCGACACACGGAGTATCTCCTTCGAATTTTCACGAATCATTGCAGTTGGAATTCAAACTTCTGGACTTCAATCGAGCTCATGGAATGGCAGAGCATTTTTGCGGTAGAAGCGCGGTTGTTACCTTGGGTCGCGGTGCGATATGCTGGCGTCCGAATTTCAAGTACGGCGATAACGTCGTAGTTGATAAAGGAGAATCAATATGTCTAGTAACCGTGGAGTTGCCTACATCAGGCCCGGCCAGGTCGAAGTCCAATCGATCGACTATCCGAAACTGGCGATCGGAAAACGAAAATGCCACCACGGCGTTATCCTGAAGATCGTCTCCACGAATATTTGCGGCAGCGATCAGCACATGGTTCGAGGACGCACAACGGCGCCGCCAGGACTGGTGTTGGGACACGAGATCACGGGTGAGGTGATCGAAGCGGGCCGCGACGTCGAATTCATCAAAGAAGGCGATCTTGTCTCCGTGCCGTTCAACATCGCTTGCGGCCGCTGCCGCAACTGTAAGGAGAC
>CAYTVP010000015.1:8663-9681 GCA_964441675.1 uncultured Solibacteraceae bacterium
CGACGAGGTGCTGCAGATGCAGGGCAAGGAAAAGCTGGCGGCCGACATCATCTCCGCAGTGTCCAAGGAGATGGGCTATGCACCGGCACGGCCCGGCGCCGCCTACGGATATGTGGATATGGGCGGCTGGATCGGCGGACAAGCCGAGTATGTAATGGTTCCATACGCCGATTTCAATCTCTTGAAGTTTCCCGATCGCGACCGTGCGATGGAAAAAATTAAGGATCTGACATTGCTGTCGGACATCCTGCCCACTGGATATCACGGAGCGGTAACCGCGGGCGTCAAACCGGGAACGGTGGTCTATGTTGCCGGAGCCGGGCCCGTCGGACTTGCTTGTGCTGCTGCCTGCCAGCTTCTGGGCGCGGCGGTTGTCATTGTCGGCGACATGATCCCCGAGCGGCTGAAGCAGGCACGGAGCTTCGGCTGCGAAACGATCGACTTGAAAAAGTCGGCGTCGCTGGCCGACCAGATCGCGCAGATTGTCGGCGTGCCGGAAGTGGATTGCGCTGTCGATTGCGTTGGCTTCGAAGCACGGGGTCATGGTTCTGATGCCGGTGTCGAACGTCCCGCGACGGTCCTCAACGCATTGATGGAGGTGACGCGGGCCGGCGGAGGCCTCGGAATTCCCGGCCTATACGTGACGGGCGATCCGGGCGGCGTCGATGAGAATGCCAAGATCGGGATGCTCGGGATCCGGATCGGCCTCGGCTGGGCGAAATCTCACACGTTTGCAACCGGCCAGTGTCCGGTGATGACCTATCACCGGCAACTGATGCAGGCGATCCTCTATGACAAGATCCGCCCGGCCAAGGCATGCAATGTGGAGGTGATTTCGCTCGATCAGGCGCCAAAGGGCTACATGGATTTCGACAAGGGCGCAGCCAAAAAGTTCGTAATCGATCCGCACGGCTACATCAAAAAGCGCAAAGCTGCTTGAGGTTCCGTTCTTTCACTGGGGAAGGCTGGCGTTTCGACGCACGCCTTCCCGCGCCACGTCCGAAGAGTATCCCGCCTC
>CAYTVP010000015.1:9691-16121 GCA_964441675.1 uncultured Solibacteraceae bacterium
GCCTCCGGCATTCACCGTTCGCCAACCAGATTCGCGAGAACGGTCTTCCCTTTCCCATTTCCGAACACCTTTTGCTCCACGTTGCCGATAAGTAGCTGAAAAAGCTGGGTTCCTTTATTGGAACTTCCCGTGCTTCGAAACGGTAGGTATAAATATGGCGATGGACGTAAAACGCGAAGGGGTAGCGCGGAAGAAGTTGATCCGGCGGACCCTTTGGCTGATTCTGGGGTTAATCACTATTCCGCTGATTACGTGGGGCTTGTCCCGGCTGAAGCCCGCCGCGCCCAGCGTCGAGATGTCTACGCTTTGGCCGGACACGGTGAAGCGGGGTCCGATGGTCCGCCAAGTGCGCGGTATCGGTACGCTCGTTCCGGAGGAGATACTCTTCATTCCCGCTCAATCCGATGGACGCGTTGAGAAGGTCGCCCTTCGGCCCGGTGTCCAGGTGAAGCCGGAGACTGTCCTCCTGGTTCTCACCAATCCAGAGTTGGAGCAGGAAATGAATGACGCTCTCTGGCAGGTCAAAGAGGCGGAGGCGAAGCTCGATGATTTGAGGGTACGCCTCGAACAGCAGCGGCTGGAACAGCAGGCGCGTACCGCTCAGGTCCAGGCGGAACAAGTCCGGGCCCAGTTGCAATACGAACGGGATGACGAGCTGCAGAAAAACGGCTTAGCTCCGGACCTCAACGTCAAGCTGTCCGCCGCCACCGCCAAAGAGTTGGCCCATCGTTATCAAGTGGAACAGGAGCGTTTGGCCAGCTACGAGCCAATGATCCGTGCGCAGATGGAAGCTCAGCGCGTTCAGGTGGAAAAGCTTAAGGCTGCCCATGAGTTAAAGAAATATCAAGTAAACGATCTCATTGTACGGGCGGGTAACGCCGGCGTTCTGCAGGAATTATCGCTTCAGGTAGGCCAACGGGTTACGGTTGGAACCGTATTAGCTAAGGTGGTTCAGCCTACCAAACTGAAAGCAGAGCTGAAGATCCCGGAAACTCAGGCGAAGGACGTCTTGATCGGCCAGCTGGCCGAAGTGGATACGCGAAACGGCTTTGTGAACGGCAAAGTGTCACGGATCGATCCGGCGGCGGTTAACGGAACCGTTACCGTCGACATAAAACTGGAGGGAAAACTCCCCAATGGTGCCCGTCCGGACCTGAGTGTTGACGGAACGATCGAACTTGAGCGCTTGGCGGACGTATTGTACATGGGGCGTCCTGTGTTCGGTCAGCCGAATTCCCTCGTCGGAATCTTTAAGATCGATGCGGATGGCCAGGAGGCAAACCGCGTGACCGTGAAGCTGGGACGAAGCTCAGTCAACACAATAGAAGTGCTGGAAGGTTTGCAGGTTGGTGACCGCGTGATTTTGTCGGACATGTCCGCATGGGATTCACAGCCCCGAATTCGCCTGAATTAAAGAGGAGATCGAATGAGTGAGAATGGAACCCTGATTCGCCTGGAAGGCGTAACCAAAGTATTTTTGACGGACGAAGTGGAAACCCATGCCTTGGCGGGCATCCATCTGGACATCAATCGCGGCGAGTATGTCTCGATCGCAGGCCCATCGGGCTGTGGAAAATCGACGCTGCTGGCAATTCTGGGGCTGCTCGATACCCCTTCGGCGGGAAGCTATGTTCTGAACAGTAAGAACGTCGAGAACCTGAAGCTTAGCGAGCGCGCGCGGATTCGAAACCGCGAAATCGGGTTTATCTTCCAGGCGTTCAATCTGATTGGCGATCTGACTGTTTACGAGAATGTTGAGTTGCCGCTCACGTACCGCGGCATGAGCTCAGCCGAGCGAAAAAAACGAGTGCATGAATCGCTGGAGCGTGTCGGCATGTCGCATCGCGTGAAACACTATCCCTCTCAGCTTTCTGGTGGTCAGCAACAACGCGTAGCCGTTGCCCGTGCTCTGGGCGGCGACCCCTCGATTCTGCTGGCCGATGAGCCTACCGGCAACCTGGACTCCGCCAACGGCGAGGCCGTGATGGATCTTCTCAAGGAGCTCCATCGCGGAGGCGCCACCATCTGCATGGTTACCCACGATCCGCGTTATGCGGCCTACGCGGACCGAACCATCCATCTGTTCGACGGTCGTGTCGTCGAGGAAAAGCAAGAGGCTATTCCGTGAGGCAATTCTTCCGGGAGCACCCCGAGGTGCTTCCGCTCCTACTATTGACACTCGTTGCATTTGCCAAATTCCACGCTCATCCGCGCGCCCAATTCGCCGGAGACAAGGTACTCTGGATTGATCCGCCAAAGGTGGAGATGATTCACCTCGATCAATGATCCAGCTTCGTGATATTGAAAAATTCTTTGAGCACGGCCCCACGCGGACCTATGTCCTCCGCCGGATCAATCTCGATATCGGCGAAGGAGAGTTCGTGTCCATCATGGGACCTTCCGGCGCCGGAAAATCCACTCTGCTGCACCTGATCGGAATGTATGATTCCGCCTGGACGGGCGACTATCAGTTTCTCGACTTCCCGGTCCATAGGCTCAGCAAGAAAGATCGTCAGGAGCTTTACAAAAAGTACTTCGGATTTGTTTTCCAGAGTTATCACCTGCTCGACAATCTCACTGTCTACGAGAATCTGGAGATCCCGCTGAGCTACCGCAATATCAAGCGTTCTGAGCGCGAAGCGGTCGTCGCCGATATGCTGGATCGCTTTAGCATGGTCGGAAAAAAAGACCTGTATCCGAATCAGCTCTCCGGCGGCCAACAGCAGCTTGTGGGCATCGCCCGCGCCATGATTGCCAGCCCAAAGGTTCTGCTGGCCGATGAGCCGACCGGTAATCTGCACTCTTCGCAAGGGCGGGAGATCATGGAGATGTTCAAGCGTCTGAACGACGCCGGGACAACGATCATTCAGGTGACGCACTCGGAAGTCAACGCAAGCTACGGTAATCGGATAATCGAGATTTCCGACGGCTGGATCACCAATGAGACCCACAAAGCAAGCCCCGCGGCTACTAATCGCTGATGATCAACCCGACGTCAACGAGGCGCTGCGGTTCCTTCTTAAGGCGGAAGGGTTCGCGAACGAGGCGGTAACGTCCCCACAGCAGTTTCTTGCTGCGCTCGAAGCTCGCGAGTACGATCTTGCGCTTGTCGATCTGAACTACACCCGGGATACAACTTCAGGACAGGAAGGGCTGGATCTTCTCGCAAAAATTCAGGCGATCGATCCCACGCTGCCTGTGATCGTGATGACGGCGTGGGGGAGCGTCGAGCTGGCGGTGGAGGCGATGCGCCGCGGCGCGAAGGACTTTATTACGAAGCCTTGGGACAACGCGCGGCTTCTTGCCATTGTCCGCACACAGCTCGAGCTAAGCGAGGCACTGAAACGCGGCCAGCGTCTCGAAGCCGAAAATCGGCTGCTGCAATCGGACACCGGTCCGGCAATGATCGCGCAGTCTCCGGCAATGCAGCCGGTTCTCGATCTGATCTCACGCGTCGGCCCTTCCGACGCCAACATACTGATCACGGGTGAGCCTGGCACGGGAAAGGAGGTCGTCGCGCGATCCCTGCACGCATTGTCTCCGCGGTCGTCGAAGCCGATGATTACCGTCAATGCCGGCGGCTTGGCGGAGGGTGTCTTTGAAAGCGAGTTGTTCGGGCATACCAAGGGTGCTTTTACCGACGCCAAGGTAGATCGCGTCGGGCGTTTCGAGTTGGCTGACGGAGGGACTCTATTTCTTGATGAAATCGCCAACGTGCCGATCGGCTTGCAGGCGAAACTGCTGCGAGTTCTCGAAACCGGCGAGATGGAGCGTGTCGGTTCCTCGAAAACCAGGCGTGTCGATGTCCGTGTCCTGTCGGCCACCAATGCCAACCTTAGCCAGGAGATCGCCGAGGGAAAATTTCGCGAAGATCTTCTGTTTCGCCTGAACACGATCGAGATCCACTTGCCTCCGTTGCGCGACCGGAAGGAAGACATTCCGATTCTTGCTGCACATTTTCTGAATCAGCATTCCACGCGCTACCGGAAAAACCTCAGCGGTTTCGACGCCGCGGCGCTCCAAGCGCTGCTCGACAACCCCTGGCAGGGGAATGTTCGCGAGCTGAACCATGTCATCGAGCGGGCGGTTCTGATGGCTCGCGATGGCGTGATCCGGCCGCAGGATATGGCGCTGCGCTCCGCTCGCGAGGGTGCCGCGAAAATCGAGGACATGAGCCTGGAAGATGTGGAAGCGTTCCTGATCCGCAAGGCTCTGGAGCGTCACAAGGGCAACGTCAGCCACGCCGCTAACACGCTGGGCTTGTCGCGCAGTGCGCTCTATCGCCGCTTGCAGCGGTATGGTCTTTAGCTGGTGAAGTTATTCCGGCTTTTCCACGAGCGGCGGATTCAACTGGTCGCCTTGCTGGGCGGCCTGCCTGCTGTTGTGGTGGCCTTGGTCTTTCTCTGGGTTGTGGGCGATCATGCCGCGAACGTGCGCTGGACACTGACCCTGCTGATTGTCGGATTTTGGATCGGCTGCGCGGTTTCAGTACGGGAACGGGTCGCCTCTCCCCTGCGGACTCTCGCCAATCTCCTCGAAGCGATGCGCGAAGGCGATTATTCCATTCGCGCGCGCAATGCGGAGGAGGAAGAGGCGTTGGGCGAGGTTATGCAGCAGGTGAACGCGATCGGGGCAACATTGCAATCTCAGCGATTGGGTGCCATCGAGGCAACTGCGCTGCTCCGAAAGGTGATGGAAGAAATCGACGTTGCTGTATTCACCTTCGATCAACACCAGACATTGAAGTTCGTCAATCGAGCCGGCGAGAAGCTGCTGGGCCAGCCGGCCGAGCGTATGCTCGACCGCGATGCCGATAGCCTTGGCCTCGGCGGTATGCTGAACGGCGGGCTTGCGGCGGTGGAGCATGCCTTTCCCGGTGGCCGCGGCCGATGGGGAATCAGCCGGACTTCTTTCCGGGAGGAAGGCCGCCCGCTCCGGCTTCTCGTCTTGACTGATGTGACGCGGGCCTTGCGTGAAGAAGAACTGCTGGCCTGGCAGCGTATTGTGCGCGTTCTGGGGCATGAATTGAATAACTCGCTGACGCCGATCAAATCCATTGCCGGAAGCCTGGGGCAGGTGCTGAAACGCGATCCGTTGCCGGAGGACTGGCAGTCGGATGCGCTGCGCGGGCTCGACATTATTGCGGCCCGGTCGGAGACGTTAAGCCGGTTCATGGCTGAATACGCTCGCTTGGCGAAGCTGCCTCTTCCGGCAAAGACGCCGGTTGAGCTTGGGCCGCTAATTGAGCACGTGGCCCACCTCGAGCGGCGTGTCCCAGTCGAGTTGGAACCGGGACCCCCGGTTCAGGTTAATGCCGATGCGGGTCAGCTCGAACAGGCATTGATCAACCTCGTCCGGAATGCCGCCGATGCCGCCGAAACGACTAACGGCAGTGTGCGCCTTCGCTGGAACCTGTCCGACGGGCATGCGGAAATCCGCGTGATTGACGATGGTCCAGGATTGGCCAATACAGGCAACCTCTTCGTCCCGTTTTTCACGACGAAGCCGGGCGGCACGGGAATCGGTCTGGTCCTCAGCCGGCAAATCGCCGAGGCGCACGGCGGCACGCTGACCTTAACCAACCGGCGTCCCGGGCCGGGCTGCGAGGCCCGCCTCACTCTTCCGGTACGGTCATAACGCATACTCTGTAAGAATGACGAGAAAAATCGCCACGGTCCTGCTTCTCTTCGCGGCGACTCTCGCTGCCCAACCCGGACGCATCCTGTACCTGACACAATCGGCGGGTTTCGTTCATAGCTCGATCCCCGAATCTGTGGCAACGCTTGAAGAGCTGGCACGCCGCAGTAACGGACGTTTATCCGTTACTGCGACAGAAGATTCGGCGATGATCCGCGCCGAGGTGCTGGCAAACTACGATGCCGTCTTCTTTTTCACGACGGGTGAGCTGCCGTTATCGGCAACCCAGAAAAACGATCTGCTGGAGTTCCTTCGCGGCGGCAAAGGTTTTGGCGGGGCGCATTCGGCAACAGACACTCTTGCTTCCTGGCCCGAGTATCTCGATCTGATCGGAGCGCGCTTCAATGGTCATCCGTGGGTCGAGGAGGCTGGTATTGACATCGAAGATCCGGCTCATCCCGGAACGCGTGGGCTGGGAACTTCATTTCGCATCATGGAGGAGTTTTACCAGTTCCGTGATTTCTCGCGGACACGATCGCGCGTACTGATGACGCTGGACGTCGCGACCGTCAACTTGGAGCAGCCCGACGTAAACGCCAATACGCGCGATTTTCCCCTCGCGTGGGTGCATCCCTACGGGAATGGGCGCGTGTTTTATACGGCCCTGGGACACTTTGAATCCACCTGGCGGGACGAACGTTTTCGAGCGGCATTGCTCGAAGGGCTCCTATGGTTAACGGGACAGCGTGACGGCGACATGACACCTCGCCCGCCGCGGCTTCCGCTGCTTTCG
>CAYTVP010000015.1:16131-23353 GCA_964441675.1 uncultured Solibacteraceae bacterium
GCTTTCGGCGGCAGGGGTTGCGAACGCGGCGTCGTGGCAGTTCCCCGGCGAAATCTCGCCCGGTTCGTTGATCACGATCTTTGGAACCAACCTGACAGCGGGCTCTTCGATGACCGGAGATTTGCGAACGCCATCCCACAAGCTGGCAGGGGCAGAAGTGACGCTCGAAGGAACGCCCATTGCAATCAGCTATGCGTCGCCTTGGCAGATCAACATTTGGCTGCCGGCGCAGCTACCAGCCGTCGCTCAACCAACATTGGCTGTAGATGTGGCAGGACAGAAGAGCCAGATACGTCTCAGCGTCTCCGAAACCACTCCCGGAATCTTTGTCGTCACTCCAGTGCAGGGAGCGATAGCGGTTTGGGCAACCGGTCTGGGAAGTGCTCCCGGGGAAGTAACCGCGCAAGTGAACGGCTCTACCGCGACCGTTTTATTTTCCGGCGCCGCGCCGGAATGGCCGTGGCTCTATCAGGTCAACATTGCCACTGAGGCAACCTCCGGGCGCGTTGATCTGACGATTGGCGGAAAAACCGCAACCGCGGAGTTCTAGAAACCTAAGTTCGCGCCAGGCGCTGGCCCAGGCGTAGCGGAAGTAAACACAATCCCCAGATTGCAGCCAGGATGCCACCTACTGCTACGCCGACCAAACGGAACGGTAACAGAAGCAGCCACACTATCGGATACAGAATCAACGCCGCAATCGCGACGGGCGCGCACAGGATAAACAGCAACAGCCAAAGCAGGAAGCCGATCATCACTCTCGAGTACGAAAACTAGGCCGGTTTTGTTCCCGCAAGCGGAACGTTGTCGTCCACCAGCGCCGCATTACCCATCTCGGAAATCACAGCCGTGAGCGAAGGGTTCTTCAGAGCCCAGACATACGCCTTTTGCGGAACTTTGAGCGATCCGGGAATTGCAGCTTGCAGTTTCTCGATTCGCTCCGGTGGCGGAGCCGGACGGTTGCCGCCCCCGCTATGGACCGGCCTCGCGACTTTCATGGCAATGACGCCGAGGTCGGCCTTCTTCGCCTTATCAATCGCTTGCTCGACATAGGCGCGATTCATGATGTTGTATGCGACCATGGCCGCCGAGTACATTTTCGTCTTCACCGCGGCTTCGAGAACGCCAGCCGGGTCCGTGTGCGAGGAAACTCCCAGATGGCGCACTTTGCCGGCTTTCTTCAAAGACTCGAGGGCTTCAAAAATCTCCGGAAAGTTCTCAAGCTCGAAGCCTGAGTTTGCCCCATGCGGGCACATCAGAAGATCGAGATGATCCGTGCCCAGCCGGGCCAGGCTCTCGTCGACAGACTGCAAAATGAGCTGGCGGTAGTTCTTGTCCCGGTCGATCTTGCGGCCGTACTCTTTCTCCATCGCATTCGAAAGCGACGCTGCTTCGAGCTCCGCCATCTGGCCATTGAAATAGTTGCCAAAATAATCGGGCGCGTCAGCTTTGCGCTGCGCAACTTCTTCCTTGGCGCGAGCCTTCAGGCGATTCTGATCCGATTCGGGCAGGCTGTCGAAGATCGCCCGAAACTGCTTGTTGCGATTGTTGTCCCACAAGCTGACCTTGGAGTTCAGGAAAAACTGATCGCGTTTTCGTGCCTTGATGACCTGTGCATAGCCCATCTCGCTCTTGCCGCCGCCGTAAGCAGCTGCGGTATCGAGATAATTCAATCCCATGTCCATCGCCTTCAGGACATGCTCGTAATTATCCGGGGCAATGAGGTTGCCTCCCATGACAACTTCCGAGATGTGATAGCCGGTGCGGCCGAGGCGGCGGTATGACATGCCACTCTGACGATTGCGCCACTCGCCGGACGAGCCTGTTTGTGCGGCGTCTGCCTTCATCGCCAGAAATGCCGGTAGCGTCGTGAGAAAGTCTCTGCGCAGCATGCCGTTAGTGTACCGCCACCTTAAGAAAAAGTAACTTCGAGCTTGGTGACCGACGCCGGCGGGAACCGGTGAATCAGCCTGCCATCGATAATCCGCACCGTTGCGCGTTTCGGCTCGACGGCGCGTGGATTCTCGAAATTGTTGTGCGCATGCGCATCGGGTGCCGCCAGAGTGACGGAGGTTGCCTGCCGCGGTGAGGCGCCGCGGATCGCAATCTCTGTTTCCCGCGGCTGATCCAGGCTGGGATTCGTCACGGTAAGAGTCAATTGCTTGCCTTGAACCGACGCCGAGCCGGCTAATCCGGCGAGAGTCGCCGGCTGACCGTTCCGCGAGTATGTCACCTGCGGAGAGGAGAACAACACGCGTAGAGACTGCGCGCCTTGATGCGCTTGGTACATGTCGAACACGTGATACGTCGGGGTAACGCAGAATTTGTCCTCATGCGCGAGAAACAGCGACTGCAGGCAGTTCACCAATTGCGCGATGTTTGCCATGCCGACCTTGTCCGCGTGGCGATGGAATGTATCGAGGCTAAGACCGGCCAGGACGGCATCGCGCATGGTGTTCTGCTGGCCAAGCAGCGCTTCCGGAAATGGCTCCGTGCCCGGTGCATACCAGGCTCCCCATTCGTCGACGACCAGCTTTACCCTATGCTGACGGTCGGCCTCGCCCATGGCGTCCCAGTGCCGTTCGATCATTCGCTCGACACGCGTGCCTTCGCGCAAAATCTCGTAGTATTGTTCGGCGTCGAACTTCAGGGCATCGCGCTTGCCCTCGTACCAGTTGGTGGTGCGTCCCGCGCTGGCATTCCAGGAGTAATGATGCAGAGCCCACCCCCACATCCTCTGAAGAGATCCACGCGCATTGGCGAAGAACTTCTGCGTCCAGTTGATGTCATCGCCATTGGGTCCTGCTCCAATCAAGGCGAGCTTTGCTCCATAGCCCGGCGCCCAGGTTGCGTAGCGCCGATACTCGGCCGCGTATTCCTCCGGCGTAAAGTTTCCGCCGCATCCCCAGGACTCGTTGCCAACACCCCAGAAGCTGACATTTAACGGCTCCCGTTCTCCATCCGCAGCCCGTTGCTCGGCGAGTGTGCTGGTTCCCGCCGGAGAATTGCAATACTCCACCCATCGCCAGAAATCCTGGGCGGGAAGGCTGCGTAGATTGGCGGCAAAGTAGGGCTTGGCACCCGTCAACTTACAGAAGCGCGCAAATTCAATTGTCCCGAACGCGTTTGGATCGTATACATGCGGCCCGGTCCGGTTGGCGTTCTTCGGCCACTCCTCGGAGTCCACCCAAAAGTTGGTGCGCTTGGGTCTGGATTCGCGGCGGCCAATGCCATCTCGCCAGTCATACTGGTCGGCGAAGCATCCTCCCGGCCAGCGGATCACCGCCGGTTTGATACGCGCCAACGAATCGATCAGTTGCTTCCGGATGCCGCCGGTGTTGGCGATTTTCGACTGTTCGCCGACCCAGATTCCGTCATAGACGACACCCCCCAGATGCTCGACGAAATGCCCGTAGATCTCGGGCGCGATGGTTCCGATGGGCTCGCCTGTAAGGATTTCGATGCGCGAATCCGAGGTCTGCGCACGGAGCCCGGCCGCGGCCAATCCAGCGCCCGACGCGGTGAGAAACTGTCGCCGTGTCTTCATGCTGTGTCCGAGTCTATATCAGCGGAGCGCGTTGGGCACCGCTACCGGACGGTGCAGAAACGATAGCCGAGTTATCCCGAAGGGCGAACGCGCTCAACATTAGCAAGGTGAAATAGCCGGTTCACTTGTTAACGCCGCTCAATTCACATCCATTCTCTTCTTCGCGCCGTTGATGGGCTTTAGTCTGGGGTTGCCGTCACCGGCTCCTGTACGCATCACTCGTCTGCAAGGGAGAAATCGCGTGCCTCGCCAGATCTGGAAGCTTTTGCCCGCCGTTTTGTTGCTAAGTACGATTCTCGGCCAAGGGACCGGCGCTGACGATCGGGAAGACAACATTGCTGAGGCTCAGCGCCTGAAACGTCAGGGCCGCTATACCGAGGCGGAGACAGCTTACTTGGCCGTCGTGAACGGCGAACACAAAGTCGCCGAAAATGGCAGCCGTCTAGCGTTGGCACTAAATAATCTCGCTGTACTGTGCGCTGAACAGGGCCGGTACCAAGACGCCGAGCGTTATGCTGTTCGAGCGCTGCAAATCTTGGATAGAGACCCAAAGGCCGACCCTGTTTTGCTGAGCCGGATCTTGAACAACTTAGGAATGGTGTATTACACGCAATCTCGCCATCCTGAAGCGATTATCGCTCTTAGCCGGGCTGCCGCACTCCAACAACGGTACCTTGGCAAGACTCACCCGGAGCTAGGGATAATCCTGAACAATCTCGGGGAGAGTCATCGATGCTTGGGCAAGTACGATCAAGCAGAAGCTCTTTACCGGCGGGCGCTCTCCATCCAGGAGAACGCACTGAGTCCGGCGGATCTACAAATCGCAACTTCTGTGAACAATCTGGGTATTTTGTTGACCTTGAAAGGGGAGTTGGCCGGGGCGGAGTCTCTATTCAAAAGAGCGCTCCACCTATACGAAATGCAGCTGGGACCGGACCATCCTCGGGCTGCTGGCGTCCTACGAAACCTTGCCGGCTTGCGTTACCTCCGGGGCGACAACAAAACCGCCGAACAGATCTACCTCCGGGCGATCCCCCAGTTGGAGGCAACGCTGGGAGTCAAACACCCTAAGACGATTCTCGCTCGCGTCGGTCTGGCAGCCGTCTACGCGTCGCAATCGAGGCTCGAAGAGGCTTCACTACTTTGCAGCGCAGCGCTCACAGAATTGCTGCAAGTGTTCGGGCCGCGGCACCCAGAGGTCGCCTCCGTTCTACGCAATCTTGGTGCTATCGAAGTCCGTCGTCGATCGTACGCCCAGGCTGAGTTGAACTATCAACGTGCGATCGCGATTCAGGAAGCAGTCCTTGGAGAATCGCATCCGGAACTTGCTGGCACTCTCGCTGCGTATGCCGTGCTGCTGAAAAGAGTGCGTCGTAATCAGGAAGCAAAGAAGGTTGAGGCTCTTGCCAGGCAGATTCGGGCAGAGTGCGCACGATGGAGATCAAGCCAGACCGTGGCAATTGAGGAACTTGAGGCGAAGGCGAGAGAGTCGCGCTAGCTTGTCTTAGCGCGGAAAATGGCCGCTGAGGGCTTACCAAAGTTGTGAGCTTACTGTAAAATTCCTACGGGCGAGAAGAAGTTGTCATCCTCCAAGGACCTGCCTGCGTTTGAAGCAGTGGAACGCGCCCCGGTGCCACTTGAGCCGGCGAGCGGCTCGGTACGGCAACAGCTTCAAAAAATCCTAGCCAGCCAGCAGTTCTCACGCGCGGAGAGCCTGCGGTGTTTGTTGAGCTTCCTGGTGGAGCAAACGCTGACAGACCATGGAACGCAGCTCAACGAGTATTTGCTCGGGCAACAGGTGTTTGATCGCGGAGACCAGTTCGACCCGATGACCGACACGATTGTTCGCGTACAAACGCGTAAGCTGCGCGCCAGGTTGGACGAATATTATCGAACAGAAGGCCGGAACGACGGGATTTCGTTTGAGCTGCCGAAGGGGGGCTACAAAATTGTTGTCAGTACACGAGAATCTGCGCCGGCAATAGGAGCGGTTGAGGAACGTCCGCAGATCTCTTCATTGCGCAAGCGCATCTTCTGGTTCAGCGTGCTCGCTTGTTCGGCCGCGATCTGTCTGGCACTCGCTTACGTTATCGGTGGGCAGTCGAGGCCAGCTATGAAGACTGTCCCCTTCACAACGTTTGCTGGATGGGAGTCGGATCCTGCTTTTTCATTCGACGGCAGGCAGATCGCTTTTGCCTGGAACGGCCAGGGCCAGGACAACTTCGACATTTATGTAAAGAGCCTCGACACCGAGGTGCCTTTGCGCCTGACCACGCATCCCGGCGAAGACCGTAATCCGGTCTGGTCGCCCGACGGCCAGCGGATTGCTTTTATCCGGCGCTTTCAGGGAGAGGATGCCGTGTTCATCGTTCCGGTGTTCGGCGGTTCCGAACGCAAAGTTCACACACTCGCCCGTGCCCTGGTGTTATGTCCAATGGGTGTCCCGTGCTTGAGCTGGTCTCCCGATGGTGATTCGCTTGCGATTGTAGATAAGAGCTCGGCAGGAAACGCTCAGCGCGTGTTTATCCTTTCTCTAAGTACGCTTACTTTGCATCCGATAACCGACCCCTCTGTGGAACAGTCCTGGGGCGACGTCTGTCCGGCGTTTTCGCCGGATGGGCGCAGCTTGGCTTTCATTCGCTGGAGCACTACGGCTTCAGATGTGTACATCACACCCATTGCGGGCGGAAAATCGAGGCGAGTGACGTTCGAAACGCGTGGCATCGTCAGTGTAGATTGGATGCCAGACGGACGAGAGCTTGTTTTTTCCGTCCCGCGCGGGATCTGGACTGTCCCGGTTTCGGGAGATCATCCACGCCTTGTCGTCGCAACTGCGGAAGTCTCCGTTGTCTCGGCCGCCCGGCGCGCAAACCGGTTAGCATATGGGAAGAGCCCGTTTTCCGCCGACACGAATATTTGGCGAGCCGATCTGACCAAACCCGACGAACCCGCAGTTCGTCTAATCGCTTCGACGCAACAGGAAATGAGCCCCGAATTCTCGCCTGATGGCAGCCGAATTGTCTTTGACTCGACACGCTCCGGAAGTCATGAAATCTGGATGTGCGACCGCGATGGCGGCGATCCCGTTCAGTTGACCGCCTTTACCCCACTGCACGCAGGCTCTCCACGCTGGTCTCCAGACGGGCGGACGATAGCCTTCGACGGCCAATCGAAACGCTCAGATGCCGACATTTACGTTATTGATGCCGATGCGCGTGTGCCGCGCCGGATTACGAACGAAGGCTCCGAGGACATCGTGCCCGCCTGGTCGGAAGACGGACAAGCGATCTATTTCGGATCTACGAGAAGTGGAGAGTGGCAGATCTGGAAGGCGCTGATAAAAGGCGATGAAGCAACGCAGGTGACAAGAGGCGGAGGCTTGATGACCATTGGAGTACGGGGCGGCTACGTGTATTACTTGAAGAGCATGCTCGCAGCTGTCTGGAGAGTGCCCGAACAGGGAGGCGAGGAAGAAGCAGTTCTCAACACACCCGAGTTTCACTATTCGCGGTATTCCGCTGTTTCTCGCAGTGGCATCTACTTTCTCGATCCGCGAGAAGCGGAACCTGTACCAAAGACGATCAGCTTCCTGAACTTTGCGTCGGGCCGCCAGACACAAGTCACCAGAATGAGAGGAATGCCGCTCGTGTGGGAACCCGGTATCTCCGTTTCTCC
>CAYTVP010000015.1:23363-23830 GCA_964441675.1 uncultured Solibacteraceae bacterium
CGTTTCTCCGGATGGTCGATGGATGCTGTACACCCAAGTAGACGAGTCCTCTGGCGACATCACACTCGTCGAGAACGCTCGCTGATTTGGGCGCAGCGTCAACGTGCGTGGTGAATCCTCAAACGGCACGTCACCACCTCTATGGAACCAGCGTTCGCTCGGCAGCGCGCAGGAATGTATTGGCATGCGCTTCTACTGTCGCTTCGATCGGGTCGCTGTAGCCGCCTCCCAGCGTAAGAACTACGGGCAAAGGCAGAGAGAACACCATGTCGTCGCGTTTCCGCAATCCGGCGTGAGTGAGAGCCAGCTTGCCCAGGCGGTCTTCCCGCAGAGCGTCGACGCCAGCTTGAAAGAAGACAATATCCGGTCGAAACGCCACTACCTGCGGAAGTACGTTCGCCAGAGCGGTGACATACTCCTCATCCCCAGTGCCGTCTTCGAACTCCACGTCGATCTTCGATTGCTGC
>CAYTVP010000016.1:0-11438 GCA_964441675.1 uncultured Solibacteraceae bacterium
TCCTCGCCACGATGAGGAGTATAAAAAGACTAGGCTTTCTCTTGCCGGTACTGGCAGCCGGCGCTGCGACTGCCGCGGAGCCGCTGGCGAATCGGATCGCCCATACAGACCCCGCCAAATACCGTGTCGCCAAATCCGTTCATGCGGGCGCGGGCGAGTTGCACTATATGGGGCTGTTCGATGCCTCATCGCTGAATACGAATCTGATCTTTCTTCATCGTGGGCGGCTGGCTCCGCATGGCGGGATCGGACATCACTTTCACAACCACATGGAAGAGATGTTCGTCATTTTCGACGGCGAAGCCGAGTTCACGATTGACGGGCGGACGTCGCTCTTAAAGGGACCCGCGGGCGCGCCCTGCCGCATGGGCCATTCGCACGCCATCTACAATCCGACCGATAAGCCGGTTGAGTGGATGAATATCGCCGTTGGAAGTATCAAGGGCAAATACGACGCTTCGGATCTAGGCGACGACCGCGTGGGAGTGCCTCAGGACAAGCAGCCGGTATTCATTACGATGCGGCTCGATCGCGAGCTATTGAAGCCGGTTGCCGGCATGAACGGCGGTACCGGGACGGCTCTCTATCGGCGAGCGCTGCGGCCGGAGGTTTTCTACACCAACTGGTCATATGTGGATCACGTGATTTTGCCGCCCGGTGCATCCATCGGCCCGCATCGCCATGAAGGAGTAGAGGAGTTCTATTACGTGATCCGCGGCTCGGGGACAGCGACGGTAAATCAGGAAACCGCCCCGCTGAAAAAGGGCGACGCACTGCCGGTCCGCTTCAACGAAGTGCATTCAATCCGGAACGACGGTTCCGAGGAGCAGGAACTGATGGTGGTTGGTGTGGCCCGGACGAAGTGGGCGCTCGACGAGACGAATGTAAAGTAAGCCCTGCTGTTTATCCGACGTCATCCGCTGCGGCCGGTCGTATTCCAGTCCGATTCATCGGCGATTCGCGATCGAAGCTCCTGCGGTATTAGCGGGCAGACGTCATTCGTCCGCCCGAATAGCCGGTGCCGCACCTTCGCAACGATATTGTAGGCAACGTCGCGCGCCGGGCGCGGAATGATGAGAATCGCTTCGGCGATAATCCGCCAGAGTCCGCCGCAGCAACGAAGCGCGGCGGCCACAGCATTGCTCCGGTCCAACTCGCGGCCATCTTCCATCCGGACTCGAATTGTTTCGGAGCGCTGATCCGTCATAGGGAAAAAGCGAATTCCGGGCGGCCCCTCGGCGACGAGAAAGCGCACGAAACCGTGACATAAGGCGCATCGGCCATCGTATTGAACCGCAGTGACGGCACCGGACGGACGGACCCAAGCGGGATTGAAAGTGACTGCGTGAATCGCCAGCATCGCGGCGGGTAAGCCTCCGCTACCGTTCAACCACGACGGGTTGGTCCATTTCATCGCGCCAATGTAGGCGTATGTCACCGCCATCGCAATCCAGGCAGCGGCGTAAAGAGCGGGGGGCATGCGCCAGTTGCCGGCAGGGTCGGCCCGGCGCCGCGCTGCCAGCGAACCGTAAGGAGCAGCGGGCAGAAACACGTGAAAGAGCAGCGGCCAGCCGAGAAAGACGCTGCCCGGGACTCCAATCAGCAAATTGCGTTCGAGAAAACAAGCCCAGACATACCAGATTAGGAAGGCCGCAAGGCGGTCTCGAACGCCTGCCGCAAACAAAAGGGTGGCCACAACTGCTGCGCCGAGAATCGCGTAGATGGCCTGAGGCGAGCCGGCCATCGTCAATATATTCAACGGGCTCAAGCCGGCATCCGGGAGAACGGCGCCGGACCACCATTCCCCCGGCCATAGCGCCAGGCTCGCAAAGTGACACGCGAGGTAGAGTCCGAAGACTATCCGGTAAAAACTGTATTGACCACCGGTCCACCCGTTCTTTAACGATGGCATCCGGACGGCGAAAACGGCTACTTAATCAGCGGTAGCGAACTGACGCGCTGATAGTCCAGTGCTGTCTGGAGCTGGTACTCCACTTGAAAGAGCTTGGCCGCGAGGAGCGGGGAAAATTCCTTCTCGAACTTCGAATAGTACTTGCGATTGAGTTTCGCTCTATCCTCCATCAACTTGAGAGCACGCCGCGCCTGATCGCTCGCCTGGGCATCGGTCATGTTGTCCCAGCTTCGATTGAAGTCTTGAAGCAGGCGGACGCGATCATCAGTAATTTTGTCCAGATCGGCATCGAACGATCTGTACAGCGACCAGAACTTGTCTTCCTGCTCCTTGCTCACCGGGACAACCGCACTGATAATTTCACGCTTCTTGTTTTTAATATCTCCACGGAGCAGTTCGATATAACTTCGCGGAATCTCGTCCACATTCTGTGCCGCGCAAGGAACCGGCATCAGCTCTGCGGCAAATAGGAACAGCGCCATCGCAACAATTTTTGTCATAAATCAATCTCCTTGACTATTCTACGGTGCTGTCACAGGCTAGCTTTGAACAAGACGGAAATTGTATGGCACACGCCATCCTCAGTTAAGGTTGCTGCATTTGGGCTCCGGAATGTATATGTTGATCGCCATGGATGATTCTGCTCAACCGGGAAGGAACCGATAAATGCGACGACGAAACTTTCTGATGGCCGGAGGATGGTTGGCTGTAGCGCCTCACGGAAACGCTCAGCAGGCGGCAACCGCAAGGACCCGCGGCGCTCGCCCGGCAGAACTACGGGGACTGCAACCGCTGGATGGCGGCAGGATAGGCAACACGCCGGCGATGAAGATCACAGATATCAAGACCTTCCTGGTTGGAGGGGGCGGCCGCAACTGGGTCTACGTCAAGATTCTGACAGACCAGGGGCTGTATGGCATCGGCGAGGCCTATTCGTCAGGGCCCGACGAGGCAACGATCAAAGTGATCGAGGACTTCAAGACGTGGCTTACCGGCGAAGACCCTCGCAACGTGCAATATCTGTTCGACCTGATGTACAACACAACGCGGTTTCCAGGCGGGCTGGTGGTGAATGCCGCAATCAGCGGAATCGAACATGCCTTGTGGGATATTGCCGGGAAATCGGCGGGCTTGCCCGTTTGGGCGCTACTCGGAGGACGCACCCGGAACAAGATTCGTGTGTATCAGAGCATCGGTGGCGAGACACCGGAAGAAGCGGCAGAAAACGCCAAACGATTGGTGGAAACGTTCGGATACACGGCGCTGAAGATGGGAATCGCTGCGCCGGGCAACATGCCTTTCAACCAGGCGGTACGTCTTACCGAGGCGCGGGTCGCGGCGGTGCGAGAGGCGATTGGCCCCGACGTGGATATCGGTGTGGACGTTCACACCAAGGTGGTTGAGGTACAGCGGGCCGCCAGGCTGGCTCGGGCGATTGAACCGTACAATCCGATGTGGCTCGAAGAGCCAATCCGCCCTGAGAATTTCGCGGCGATGAAGAAGCTGTCCGAACAGGTAAACATTCCGCTGGCCAGCGGCGAGGCGAATTACGGAAAGTACGAATTCAAACAGCTGATTGAAACTCAGGCGCTGGACTATGTACAGCCGGACATTTGTGTTTGCGGTGGCGTGCTGGAGATGAAGAAGATCGCCGCGATGGCCGAGGCTCAGTACATGCTGGTGGCGCCCCACAATCCGATGAGTCCGCTGGCTACGGCCGTCAACGTTCACTTCGCCGCATCAACGCCGAACTTTCACATCCTCGAATACAGCGCCCCGGTTTCTGGCGCGCGCAAAGACGTCCTGAAGGAACCCTTGATGGTGAAGAAAGACGGATACGTGGAAATTCCCAACAAACCCGGCTGGGGCGTCGAGCTAAACGAGGAAGCCTTTGCGAAGCTTCCCCCCGTACGGTGGAAGCGGGGCACGAATTTCCGAACGGACGGATCGCCGTACTTTCAATGAGCGCGGCGGATGACCACCGCAACATCTTCGGAATACTCGGGCACCCGCAGCGTACCGGCGCCGCCCGGATGGCGTAGGGATTCCGGCTGAAGGATGGTCCCATCACGCGGGTGCCACCATTGCACTTCGTAGTTGCCTGACGGCAAGTCGATCTCGAGGGTTCCGGTCTGCTTTCTCGCATAAACGGCGTACCCGGGACGGTATCCGTCGAACACACGCCCGCCGTGAAGGTAGCCAGCCCAGATAGTTTTTCCATCGGACAACACTCGCGCCGAAGCTTCTGCCGGGACACCGCCTTTCAGCAACGTGCGATCGGGCCGCATGGCAGTGAACGGAATCTTGTCCATGAACTGCCTCAGCGTCTTGAGCTGACGCCGAAGCTTTGTGCTGCCACCCCCAGGCTGAGTGGCCGGATAGGCAAACGTTCCGTCCTCATGACCGGCGGTAAAGGAGTAATCGAGATTGTTGTAGAGCGCTCCTCCCGCCAGGAGGAAGTCCCAAGCCTGTATTCGATAGACCGCATCGGCCGTTCCGTCAAAGCCAGTCTCGTTCATTCCGATGACCCGATTCAGCTCGTAATTCATCGCGACCGCGTCAGGCGGCCGCGTGTAATGGAAGTTGAAAATGGAGACGAGCGGGCTGGGGTTGCTCACCTTTCGAGAACCGTTGGCAACATTGATCGAGATCAGATGCCGCTCTGGCCACTTCGCTTCCGTGTCGGCGATAGTCTGCACGATCCGCTGCTGCCATTCGTCCGTAGGTCCGTGCCAATACGGTTCGTTGCAAACCTCGTAATAAACGTTGTCGAAGCCTTTCAACTCCGTCACAAGCTTACGAACAAAGCGCTCCTCGGCCTCGACGAGCGCCGGCTCCTTTAGCGTCAGGACTTCATCGCTTTTCACCCTGCCGATCCCCTGGACGTTGTTGGCCGCATTCAGCGGGCTGGTGCTCCAGTGCCGCTCGTTGTAATAGGTCGTGAACAGGGTCACTTCGACGACGATGTCGCGCTCAGCGGCATAGGAAACGAACTCGTGCCAGCGGCGAAAGTAATCTTCATTCCACTGAGACAAGTCGTACTTCTGCGGCGCGGTACGACGAAACGGTTGCACAAAATCGCTTTCCTCAGGCGCAAGTGTGTTCCGGGCGATGGCGAACGACTCTCCCGGTGTCTCGCGGTACAGGCCTGTGAACACGCGCGTGAGATTCAGATGGTCCGCCGCCAAAGTGTCCAGGTATTTGCGAAAGTTAAAGGCGCCATTCAGCACGGCGCCGTAGTGCTCGGCGGAAGTAATCAGAACAGTGGGTTTCCCGCGAAACAGGAAATAGTGCGGATTGTCCGGATTGAGCCGGAGCGGTTCGGCGCCGGCCGAAGCGAGGGCGAGAAACAGAATAGCCGACAGTCGTCTTCTAGTAGCCATTTTTTAAAAGTACAGCTTCGCGCCCAACTGAATCACGCGGGTGGTGAGGCCTTGAACCCCGCCGCCTACCATGCCGTAGGTTGCGCTACGGATATTCCGGTCAATGGTGGCGGGATCCGGATTGTAATGATTGAAGAGATTGAATACTTCTGTCCGGAACTGCAGGCCACTCTGTTCCGTGAACTTAAATGTCTTATTCACGGAGAAATCAGCGTTGAGCAGGCCGGGAAGGCGGAAGGCGTTCGTACGCGGCGACGTTCCAAACGAACCAAACTGAGGATCGACAAAGGCGGCAGTATTGAACCAGCGGGTCCAGGTCCGTTCGTTGGGGGCCAGATCGCCCTTCATTCCAGGAACCTGGTTGGGCCGCGAGGATGCGCCGACCCCCGTGGTATCGAGATTGACCGTCACAGGCGTTGGAAATCCGCTTTGAGCTGTGATGATCGTCGATGCCTGCCAGCCGTCGAGCAGCAGCCGCGTGATGCCCGTGGTTCCACGAAAGAATGGAATGTCGTAGAGAACCGTCTGGACGAATCTTTGTGTAACATCGAAGCCCGAGACGGCGCGGTCCCCGCGGAGGTAGTAAACGTCCTGCGGAGCACCGATGAAATTGCCGCCACCCACCTGGCCGCCAATGTCATTCGGCCCGGAGATCGATTTCGACCAGGTATAGGCGGTTAGGAACGTCAGCCCTACGGCCAGACGCCGCTCCCCCTTCAACTGCAGCGAGTGATAAATGGAGTTGCCGATAGACTTGTCGGCGCGAACCGCACGCTGGTAAGCCTGGTTCGGCCGGCGGGCGTTGAGCGATGGCAACCCCGGCGTCCGTGGATCGACAACCTGTAGCGGCCGGTTCAAATCCTCGAACGTCACAACCAGACGAGTGCCTTTCGATCCGACATAGCCGACATCGAGAAGAATGTTGCCGATGGTCTTCTTCTGAATGTTTAAATTCCATTGCTGGATGTAGCTATCGCGCAAGTTCTGGTCGTTCGATACGGCAAAGTTGAGAGCGCCAGCGTCCGTAGCTCCGGGGAAGGGATCCGAGAAAAACAGGTCCGGCGCTCCGCTAATATTGCCGTTCAAAGTGGCGCCGGCCGTAGCCTGAGCGCCTTCCGCCATCGCGAAAATGGCATTTGAAATCTGGGGTGTATAGTACATCCCGTAGCCCCCGCGTATCACGGCGTCATCGATGAAACCGGGGCGGTAGGCGAACCCAAAGCGCGGCCCCCAGTTGTTGCGGTCCGGTGCAATTAATGCGCGCCCGTACGGCGACGTAGAGGGATCCACCAAATCGGCCACAACGAATCCATTCAGTTGAATGTTGACGAACCGGTCATCCGCTTGCTTGTAAGGCTGGAAATAGTCGTAGCGAAGGCCAAAGTTCAAGGTCAGCCGCGGCGTGATCTTCCAATCGTCATTGACAAAGTACGATTGCCACCAATTCCACAGGTCGGTGGATGTCTGCGCGGGGTTGACGCTGTCGGATCGGATATAGCCGAGCATAAAATCGGCCAGAGCGCTGCCTGTATACGTTCCATCAAAGTTGAAACTCGCACGCGGGGCGCGCGATTGCAGGAAGGTAACGTGCCGGCGCGCGATGTCGGCTCCGGCCTTAATAAAGTGCCGGCCGCGCTGCCAGCTCATGACGTCGACGAACTGGAAAATTTCGTTCGACCGATCTCTGGGGCCAATCTGCCGCTGGAGGTTGTACATGTTAAAGACTCCGTCCGGCCCGTTGATCGAGATCGTCGGCGGCCCGTACTCTTTCGGCAAGCGCGAAACCAGCGGAAGTCCCATTTTCCCAACAACGTCAAAAGCTGGATCGTTGGTAGTGCCGAAGATCTCAGCCTCAAAGAACTTGCTCCACCCCCCGCGAAGCTCGTTGATCAGCGACGGCGAGAAGGTATGGGTATACGTTGACGAGACGTTCTGCGACCGGCCAAGATTATCGCGTTCGTCATGGCCCCAGAAGGGAACTCCGGCTTCATAAGTGTCGTTGAAGACGTAGCGAGCCGAGAACGCATCGTTCTGCGAGAACGTGTGGTCGACACGGCCATTGTAGTTGTGCTGATAGGAATTGGCACTGAAGGTCGGGCTCAGGTAATTCAAAGTTCCGTTCTGTGTGTTGGGCAGCGGTTGAAACTCGAGAAATGCGAGTGCTTGCGGGCTTAGCCGCGAAGTGGGAATGACATTGTTCACGATCCCAGCGTTTAGCGGATCGCGGAGGACAAGCGGTTCGCCGGTCCGCGCATTAACCAGTTGTGAAAAATCACCGGCGCGCATTGCGGCGGTTGGCACCGTCCGGTACCCGGGTACGGCGCCCTGGGCCAAACGGCCCGATTCCCAATTAAAAAAGAAAAATGTCCGGTCGGTTCCACGATAAAGCTTCGGAATCGTGAGAGGACCGCCGATGTTTGCGCCAAATTGATTCCGATTCAGCCGAGGCGGCGCAACGCTTGTTTCCGCGATGGCATTGTAGGTCTGCGTCAGAACATCGTTGCGGTTGAATTCCCACAGAGTCCCGTGGAACCGGTTTCCTCCCCGCTTGGTGATCATGTTGATATGACCTCCCGGCGCGCCGCCTGACTCCGCCGAATAGCTGGATGTCTCGACCTTGAACTCAGCAAGCGAATCGACCGACGGTGAGAACGAGTAAGTCATGGCGTCATAATCCATAAACTCGATGCCATCCAGAAAATACCGGTTGGCGGTGTCCCGGGCGCCATTGGCCGACATAGCTGTGGAGCCAAACGGTGAGTCAGTCTGTCCGATTGACCCGCGGCCGCGGCGTACCGTGATGGACCCGGGAGTGCCGGCCTGGACCCCCGGAATCAACTGCGCCAGCTGCACGAAATTTCGGCCATTCAGCGGCAGGTCGACGATCTTCTTGGCGTCGATAACGGTTCCAACCGTAGCGCTTTCGGTCTGAAGAATAGCTCCCGACGCTTCTACGTTGACGGACTCGGTGACATCACCAATCTGCATCTGGACGTCAAGCCGCGCCACTTGGCCGACTTGCAGAGTAAGTGACTCCAATCGATAAGTGCGGAAGCCGGCCTTTGTGGCGACAACACTATAGTTACCCGCAGGTAGGAATGGGACTGTGTACGCCCCATTGGAGTCGGATCGAATCTCTCGCGTCACGTTGGTGGATGTGTTCGTTACCCGAACATCTACTTCCGAGATGACGGCTCCGGTTGCGTCGGAAATCGATCCGGTGAGACTAGCAGAGGTTTGCTGGCCAAAAGCGGCAGTAGCCAGCAGAATGGCAAGAAGGGTAATACGCATGAAGCCTCCCAGGCTGGGGATGATTCTATACGAAGTTATGGGCTTCAGGACGTTACACGGAAAAAATCTGTGCGGAAGGCGGGTAATTTGTGATACCGATGTTGATTTCATTTGTGCTTCGTTTTTCGTTCTGAAGGAGGAAATAATGAAAGTCCGATCGGTCGAACTGATTCCCTTTCGTGGAACTACCTTGATCAAGCTGACCGCCGACAGCGGGCAGCTGGGCTGGGGCGAGTGCCCACAGCTGTTAACGCGGGTACAGGAGCAGCAACTCAGCCAGGTTCAGGGGTGCGACCCAACGGCGTACGAAGTAATGCGTACCCGGCTTCTGGCACATCCGGCCCAAGGTGCGATCAACATGGCGCTGCTGGACCTTGCGGGCAAAGCGGCAAAGGCACCCGTATATCAACTGCTGGGCGGAGCGACGCGAAACAAAGTCCGGGCGATGGTGGCGGTGACCGGCGACCCAGGCAAGAGCCCGGATAAGAGCATCGACGCACTGCAGCGCAATGGTCACCGCGCATTCAGTATTTCGACAGGCTCCGCCGAAGGGCCACGCGCGAACTTTGTCGCGGGAGTTCGGGACCGGCTGGCCGCCTGGAAGAAGGCGGCGGGCGACGGCTGCGATTTCGTCGTCGACGGTAGCGGAGCGCTGGCACCCGCCGAGGCGCAACAGGTCTCCAATGCGGTCGAGAAATTACATCCGCTGTGGCTTGACGAGCCGTGCCCTCTCACGAATCTTGCCGCCGCGCGCAAGCTGGCCGATGAAAATGTCACACCGCTTGGCTGGGGACGCAATATTGCCAGCCTGGCTGCCGTTCAGGATCTTCTCCGCGAACAGATGTGCGATGTCGTCCGGCTGGATATCGGCACTCACGGAATTTCGTCTATTCGAAAAGCAGCGGCACTTGCCGAGACATACTACGTCGCGGTGGCTCCGTACCATGTTGGCGGCCCTATCGCGACAGCGGCAGCAATCCAGCTTGCCGCCAGCCTGCCGAATTTCTTCATACAGCAGGTGCCACAGCCGCCGAGTGACGATTGGCACAAGCGCCGGGCCGAGATTGCCGGGACCGATATCGAGAAGGTAACGGACGGATATTTATCCATTCCCACCAGCCCAGGCCTTGGAATTGAAGTGAACGAATCCGCCCTTCGGAGGTACGCCCAATGAATCGCCGGGATTTTCTAAGCGTAGGTGGCTGCTGCTCGCTGCTACCGCAGGCTACGCAAAACGATCCGAACCGCGGGTCCACGGGACCCTTGGGGGCGGCAGCGCTCGCCGATGTCGGGTCGAAGTGCCGGATCACTAACGTGAAAGTGTTTGGCGTGACCTTACCCGTCCGGGAGCAAATGGACCGGCCGTATGTGTTCGTCAAGATCGAGACGAATCAGGGTGTGATCGGGTGGGGTGAGGGAACACTGGAGGGCAAGGCGGCGGCGGTGATGGCCTGCGTGAACGATTTCCGGGAGTTCCTGATCGGTGCCGATCCAATGCTGGTCGAACACCACTGGCAATCGATGTACGTCCATAGCTTCTACCGCGCCGGCCCGGTTATGGGCTCGGCGATCGCGGGTATCGACCAGGCACTATGGGACATTCGTGGAAAGCTTTTGGGCATGCCGGTCTATCAACTGTTGGGCGGACCGTATGATCCGGAGGGCGTACGCGGCTACTATCATGTTCGCGCCGGGACGCCGGCAGAGATGAGGGAGGTTCGAGCGAGGGCAACCGAGCTTGGCGTCACGGCCATCAAAGGTGGAATTCCCGGCTACTACGAATGGATCGAAACCAGCGCCAGCATCTCCCGGGCGGTTCGCCACATGGAGACACTGCGCGAGAACCTCGGTCCGGAAATTGACATCGGAATCGACTTCCATGCGAAGACCTCGCCGGCGGTAGCGTCGATCCTGGTGAAGGAGGTTGAGCCTCTGAATCTGCTGTTTATCGAAGAACCATGCCCGCCGGAGAATATTGCCGCCATGCGAAAGATCTCCAGACGATCCACGACCCCGATCGCCACCGGCGAGCGCCTGGTGGCCAGCTACTCGTGCCGCGAACTGGTGGAACAGGGTGTCGTAGATATTATCCAGACTGACATCAATCACGTTGGTGGAATTACCGCATTATGGAAAGTGGCCGCTCTCGCGGAGCCGTCCGGAGTTAAGATAGCCCCCCATGCCTGCGAGGGGCCGATCGGCGGACTGGCGACGGTTCACGTGGACGCGGCGATGCCGAACTTCCTGGTACAGGAGATTTGCTCCGGCGTCCAACCCGGAGAGAAGGAAAAGATCTGGGAAGAATGGATGGGATTCCCGGCAATGCGAATGGTGAACGGCAAGTATCCACTGCCGTCGAAGCCAGGACTAGGCTTCGATCTGGACGAGAAGCAAATCACCAAGTACGCTTTCCAGGGCACGAAACCGATGGCGCGCGTATTTCATCGGGACGGGAGCGTCGCAGCCTGGTAGTCGACGCCGGCGCGCAAAGCGCAGGCGGCAAGGTTGTTCAGGCCGGGAGGTAGAATCGCAGGTAGCCGGCGTGTCCGGTATTAATCTCTATGCGAAAAACTGCCACTCTGGCCCTGTGTTTGCTTGCGAGCGCAATTGCCCTCGCTGCGCCTCGCTTCGAACGCCCGAAACTTGTGCTGCTACTGGCGATCGATCAGTTCCGCTACGACTACCTTCCACGGTTCGATGCCGAGTACAAGGGTGGCCTGCGATATCTGCTGGATCACGGAGCCGTGATGGCACACGCAAACCTGGAGCACTATCCGAGCGTGACGGCAATCGGGCACAGCACGATGCTGACCGGTGCGACACCCAGCCTGAGCGGAATCGTGGGAAACGAC
>CAYTVP010000016.1:11448-23295 GCA_964441675.1 uncultured Solibacteraceae bacterium
GCGCCACCGACGGACAAGTGACCAGTGTCCTCGACCACGGAGTGAAGATACTTGGGGCCCCGGCATTTGTCGGGAACTCACCCCACCGGTTGCTGGTGAGCACGGTGGCCGATGAGTTGAAGGTGACGAGTCCCAAATCGCGTGTGGTGGGAATCGCCTTGAAGGCGCGCTCGGCAATCCTGCCGGCTGGGCATGGAGCGGATCTGGCGTTCTGGTCAGAATCCGGAAACTTTGTCACCAGCACCTGGTACACACCGGAGATGCCGGCCTGGGCGGCGGAGTTCAATGCCAAGAAGATGGCCGCAGGATTCGCCGGCAAGAGCTGGGAATTCGATGGCGGAAAAATCGAGATGCCCACCGAAGTCGGCGGAAAACTGTACAAGGCAATCGACACCAGCCCTTATGGAAACGACATTACGATTGCGTTCGCCGAAACAGCGATCCGGGCTGAAAAGCTCGGACAGCGCGGCGTCACTGACTTGCTGACAGTGAGTCTCTCCTCGAATGACATCGTCGGTCACGCCTATGGCCCGGAGTCACCGCAGGTGCATGACATCACGATCAAGACGGATACTCTGCTGGCAGGCTTCTTCAAGACACTCGATCAACTGGTAGGAATGAAGAACGTACTGGTGGTGATGACAGCTGATCATGGCGTCGCACCGGTCCCAGAGGAGGCGGTGAAGCGCAGACTGAATGGCGGCCGCCTGACGAACGATCAGCTATTCGGGCCGTTAAAGACAGCCTTGGCGGCGAAGTATGGACCTGGAGATTGGTTACTCAGCACAGCAGGTTCGTCCCCCTACCTGAACCACAAGTTGATCGAGCAGAAGGGTCTGGATCCGGCGGCCGTGAGGCGCTTTGCCGCTCAGGAAGTGGAGAAGGTTCCTCATGTCACTCGCGTGTTTACCCGCGATCAACTGCTGTCGGGTTTGACGTGCGATGATCCGGTCTGCCGGCGCGTCGCACGGAGCTATAACTCGCAACGCTCCGGAGATCTGGAGATCCTGCTGGAGCCATATTGGCTGCGGTCAGCGACGGGAACAACGCACGGTGGACCATACAACTACGACGTCCACATTCCGATCATTTTCGCCGGACCCGGCGTGAATCCAGGGCTCTACACCGACAGGGCAGCACAGAACGATATTGCGCCGACCCTCTCGACGATGTTGGGTGTCGAAATCCCGAGCGGATCAGTGGGAAGGGTATTGAGTGAGATCTTGAAGCCGGCAAAGGCTGCATCAAAGTGAACCCCGGATTGACGCTGAATATCGTTGAAGGCTCTTACTTCTCCGATATTCTCGATCAGCCGGCGGCCCTCGGACGTGCATTGCGATCGCTCGAATCGGCGGACGCTCGCGCATTCTCCCAGCGGATACTGAGTGCCAAGCGAGTAATTCTGACGGCTATGGGCGGGTCGCTCTATGCGCTTTATCCACTTCATCTCAGCCTGATCGAGAGTGGAATCCCGTCCGTGTGGGTCGAAGCGGCGGAATTGCTGCACTATCAGCAATCGCTCTTAGACGGTTCCCTGCTCGTCATCGTCTCGCAGTCGGGCCGGAGCGCGGAGATTGTTCAGCTGGTAGAAATCGCACGTGGGCGGGCACCTATTCTGGCGGTGACAAACGATCGCAATTCTGCGCTCGCGGAGGCCGCAGACCCTTATTTATTTCTTGATGCCGGGCCGGAAGCAACGGTGTCGTGCAAGACGTACATCACGACCCTGCTGCAGTTGGCCTGGCTCTCCGCCGCGGTGGCCGGAACCGAGCGGGAGGCACTTGCTGCTCTGGCCAGCGCTCCGTCACTGGCGGAAAGTTATCTCGCCAACTGGCGCGATCATGTGAACGACGCCGGGAAGCTGATGGGCGGGATCCACCGGGTGTTCTTCGCAGGCCGCGGGCCGTCCATTGCCGCCGCCGAAACCAGCGGACTAATCGTGAAGGAGTCGACCCGATTCTGCGCTGAAGGGATGTCGACGGCCGCCTTTCGGCACGGGCCATTTGAAACAATCGGTGAGACCGTGCAGGTTCTGGTCTTCGAGGGCTTGCCGCGGACAGCAGGACTGAATCAACGCCTTATCGATGACATCAATTCCGCCGGTGGACGCGCGGCGCTTGTTGGCAACAGCGCGGGGCCGGGATTCCGCCGAATCCCGGAGGCACCGCCCGCAGTTCAGCCGATTCTGGAGATTCTGCCAGTAGAGATGCTGACGCTCGCAATTGCGGCGCAAGCGGGAATCGAGGCGGGCCGCTTCACGCGCGCGACGAAGATTACCGACGTCGAATAGGGTCAAAAACTTTATTTCTTCGCGGGATCCCAGATCGTGCCGGCGATGTAGCGTTCCTGATCCGGGGCATCGTTGAAATAATAGACGCTGACGATCTTCCCGTCGGGCCGTTGGACGGAACGCACGTAGCCCAGGTCCCAGCCACCGCCGTCGTTTCGCAGGATGATCTCCTCGCTCCAGGATTGACCATTGTCGGAGCTGAGGCGCGCGCGGATACCGAAGGGCTGTTGGCGGCGGCCGTAGGCAAGAGCGAGCCGGCCATCACGCAGCTTCAGGAGACTGGGCGGATTACCGATGCCAGGAGCGGCACGACCCACGCGAGTCCAATTTACGCCGTCGTCGTCCGACTGGAACGTATCAATGAACTGGCGGTACCGGACGGCGGTAAATAACGTCCGCGGCGACAGCCGAACGGTGGCGGGCATGATGGCATAGTCGTCGCCTTCCGGTTCGGGCGTGACCCAGCCGAGCTTGTTCCAGGTCTTGCCACCGTCCCTGGTACGGACGCAGAGCACGCGGCCCTCGCGGCCGTTTGGTTTGGCAGCCGTCAAGAACACAGTGCAATCCGAGGGCCCGTTGACGAGGTAGTCGGTACGGGCAGCAATGCCTTTCGTACCAAAGTCCGGCATGCGGTAGGGACCATCCCAACTTTTTCCACGGTTGTAGGAATAGTAAAAGCGAGAGGGACCAGTGTGGTGGCTTTCCATGCGGAACGTCATCGCGAAGTTGGGATCGTCGAAACGGATACTGCCGGTGAAATCAGCCGCCGGCCGGCCGCCTCTCGTGGGAACTCCGGCCACTTTGGCCCCTTCGGGTGGCTCCAGGCCTTTGGGCCGCTCAATAGTCCAGGTGCCGCCTCCGTCGACGCTTCGCGCGATGAGGTGGTCGGCTGGCTGGTCGTAGTCGATGGCGTGATTCTTCCCGTCATTCTGGCGGAACTTTCCGGCTTCGAAGCCAACGGCAATCTCGTTACCCCAGGACCAGATGCCATGGTTGGCCGGCCAGCCGGCAAACCGGCCCGGCTGCTTGTAGACGATGACGTTTTGCTGGGCGACGAGAGTCGTCGCCAGCGTGAAGGCACCGAGAACCAGATTCCATTTCATGCGCTTCTATTGTTTGTCATCGGAGGGAGGTAAGGTCAAGTGCCTATTTCGTACAGCCCCATTTCGTACAGTATGGTCCCGAGATATAACGATGTGATGCTCTCCCCAGACGATTCATCCCCGTCGAACAGACTCCGGCGCGCGTTGTTGTGCGGTCTGGCGTTTGCAGTTCTCGTGGCACCGGCCAGTGCGCAGGTGGACACGGGAACGATCAGCGGTACGATTCGCGACAGCTCCGGCGGTGCCGTTCCGCGCGCCCGTATCGTCTTAAGGCATGAGGAAACGGGCATCGCAATCAATGCGGCGAGCAACGACGAAGGACTCTATGTCTCGCCGCCACTTCGGTCCGGGACGTACGTCGTCGAAGTGGAAGCGACGGGCTTTGAGCGGGCGGCGCGGCGAATCCAGGTCGAGGTGTCTCAGCGGGCCGCGGTAGATTTCGATTTAGCAGTGGGTTCGGTCACCGCCGCGGTTGAGGTTCAGGATGCCGCCGGTATCTTGCAGACGGAGGCATCGACTCTCTCGAACCTTCGCTCGGAAAAAGCAATCAAGGATCTGCCTCTGAACAGCCGCAATTTTGCACAACTGATCGGGTTATCGGCGGGAGCAATGCCGGCTCAAAGCCAACAGTCCGGCAGCCCGATCACAATGAAGCGTGGTGTCACCGGTTATGCGATAAACGGAACGCGCCTCGAAGAAAACAATTTTCTGTTGGACGGGATCAACAATAACGAGAACCACAACGGGCTGGGCATTCTGATTTTTCCGCCGATTGAGGCGGTGCAGGAATTCCGCGTGGAAAGCTCTGTTGCGAACGCGCAGTTTGGGAGAGGCGGCGGGGGCACAATCAACCTGACGTATAAATCCGGTGCGCGCGATTATCACGGAGGGTTGTTCTACTTTCTCCGCAACGACAAGCTGGACGCAAAAAACTTCTTTGATAGCGCAACAGCGCCGAAACCGCCGTTCCACCTGAATCAGTTCGGCGGATTCTTTGGCGGGCGGTTGAATCCACGGTCGAAAGACCCGAAGACATTTTTCTTTGCCAACTATCAGGGATCGCGAATCCGCCAGGCGCAAACCTACGTCACCAACGTTCCGACAGAAGCGTACCGGAACGGAGATTTCTCGGCTGCTCCGCAACGTATCTTCGACCCGTTGACACAGCGCCTCAACGCGCAAGGACAAAACGAACGCGATCCGTTTCCCGGAAATCGCATTCCTTTGGACCGGATCGACGCAGTGGGCCGCAACATCCTGGAGTTGTATCCGCTGCCGACCAGCGGCGGAATCGCGAATAACTTTTTATACAACCCGGTGCGATCGACGGATGAGAATAGCTTCGACATCAAGGTAGATCATCAGTTTTCCGATCAGGACACGATGTGGGCTCGTTATAGCTGGGGGCAAAGCACGCTAACGGAACCCAGTTTTCTGCCGGCTCCGGCCATCGGAAACGGGCCCGGAGTGCCAGGACTAAACGAACAACCCATCAATCAGATCGTGCTCAGCGAAACGCATATCTTCTCGCCGTCCACATTCAACGAGGCGCGCATCGGCTGGTCGCGGCTGAACCTGCGCTCATTCAATCCAAACTTCGGAAGAAATGTTTCGGATGAGATCGGTGTTCCGGGCGCGAACGTTGCGGGAGATGAGCTGACTTCGGGGTTGACGATCTTCGGTATCACCGGTTTACAGGGCTTGGGGGACAATGGTTTCTCTCCCGCGATTGTTGTGAGCGACAACCTGCAATGGAACGACAACGTCACGCACATTACAGGCAAACACACGATCAAGTTTGGCGGTGAAATCCAGCGGCGGCGATACAACGCATTCCAATCGAATGTGCTGCGCGGAACGATGGCGTTCAGTACCGCCTACACGTCAAATCCGGCAGCACCGCAAGGTACCGGACTTGGTGCTGCGGACGCAATTCTCGGCCGGCCGATCGACGGAAACATCCGATTCCTGAACGGAACCCGAGGCTTTCGGCGTACGGAATATGCGCTCTACTTTCAAGACGACTATAAGATTGCACGGCGG
Source organism: uncultured Solibacteraceae bacterium (assembly GCA_964441675.1). Classification (GTDB taxonomy): domain Bacteria; phylum Acidobacteriota; class Terriglobia; order Bryobacterales; family Bryobacteraceae; genus JAPKYZ01. The sequence continues at coordinate 16,885 of CAYTVP010000016.1, forward strand.
CTGACGCTCAACCTGGGAGTGCGCTACGAGGTATTTTCCGGCTGGCCCTGGACAGAAGTGAACAACCGTCAGTATGCTTTCGTCGCGGGCGAGCAGGGAGTGGTCCAGGTTGGATCTTCGGCAATGCCGGATCGGTCCGGCGTGCGGAGTGACTATAATAATTTTGGACCTCGCGCCGGATTTGCCTGGAACGTGACGGACAAAACGGTGATCCGCAGCGGATATGGTCTGTTCTATTCGGCGCCCCAGTTGGATATTACGCGCAACCTGGCATCGAACCCTCCGGAGTTTATTGTGTACGGATTTTCGAACAATCAATTTAACTTTGCGGGCGCGCGGCCAGCATCCCAAGGGTTTGAGCGGCCGGCAGCAGGAACGCTGACAAATGCGGTTCTGAACTCAATCGATCCGAACTCGCGCACTCCGTATACACAGCAATGGAACTTTTCCGTGCAGCAGAGGCTGCCGGCGTCCACCAGCGTGACGGTTGCGTACGTCGGCACGAAGGGAACGAAGCTGGAAAATCGCCCGGACATCAATCAACCCGTGCCCGGCACAACGCCAATCGCGCAGCGGCGGCCTTTTCCAATGTTTCAATCGATTTTTGATTCGCAGAACGGATACAGCTCGATCTATCACGGCTTGCAGGTTACCGGCGAGCGCCGCATGGGACGGGGCTTCAACGTTCTGGTGGCCTACACGTATAGCCACGGCATCGATCAGGCGTCGTCGAACTATGCCGGGGTACAGAACATACGCAATTTCGCGGCGGAGCGCGGAAGCTCCGACTTCGACGTACGGCAGCGGCTGGTGATGAGCTGGACCTGGGCGCTTCCCCTTCGTGCTCCTGGCGCATGGAATACTATCGCGGGCGGGTGGCAACTGAACGGCATCGTCAGCTTGTATGGCGGCTTGCCTTTCTCCGTTCAATCGGCCACAAACACTTTAAACATCGGTAGCGGAACGCGTGCCGACAGGTTGAGTTCGGGCGAGTTACCGTCCGGAGAACGCTCGATTGAACATTGGTTTGATACAACGGCGTTTGCGGCTCCCGGTCCGCAGCAGTTTGGCAACGGAGGCCGCAACATTCTCCGCGGGCCAGGGACAAAGCAGGCGGATCTTTCCCTGTTCAAGGAGTTTTTCTTTTCTGAGGACGCAGCAAGGCGGCTCCAATTCCGCGCAGAGTTTTTCAACATAACCAATACGCCGCAGTTCAATACTCCGGCGTCGACAGTAGGCGCTGCCGGCGCGGGAACCATCCGTTCCGCTGGATCGCCGCTGACATTCCAGCGCACATCGCGGCAGATTCAGTTTGCGTTGAAACTCTATTTTTGAGGCAAAGAGTGAGATCAAAGACAGAATTTTCAAGAAGGCGATTTCTTTGGGCAGGAGCCGCGGCGGCATCGTCGGCGGGATTGGCGAAGGCGCAAAGCAATCGGCCGAACATCATCGTCGTGATGACGGACGATCAGGGATATGGCGACATCGGGCGGCTCGGCAACACAGTTATCAAGACACCGAATCTCGACCGGTTGCACGATGTCAGTATCCGTCTGACGAACTTTCACGTCAGCCCCACGTGCGCGCCGACACGCGCCAGCCTGATGACAGGGCGGCATGAGTTCAAATCCGGTGTGACACATACGATCTTCGAGCGGGAGCGGCTGAGCTTGAAAGCGACGACGGTTGCACAGGCGCTGAAGGCTGCCGGATACGCAACGGGGATCTTTGGAAAATGGCACCTTGGCGATGCGGAGCCGTATCAGCCCGGCAATCGAGGATTCGAGGAAGTATTTATACACGGCTGCGGCGGCATCGGCCAAGATTACCCCGGCACCTGCTCGGATGCGCCAGGCAACACCTATTTCGATCCTACAATCCTCCACAACGGCAAGTTCGAACGCACGAATGGTTATTGCACCGATGTGTTCTTTGGAGCGGCTCTGAAATGGATCGACGGACAACGTTCCAGCGGCCGTCCGTTCTTTGCCTACATTACTCCGAATGCACCGCATGTGCCGCTACAGTGTCCGGAAGAGTACCAGAAGATGTATAGCGGCCAAGGATTGCCTCCCGAGACGGAAAAGTACTTCGGGATGGTAACGAATATCGACGACAATATCGGGAAGCTACGCGCGCAACTTGAAGCAACGGGGTTAACCCGAAATACAATTCTGATCTTTCTTACAGACAACGGCGGCACCGGCGGGGTAAAGATTTTCAATGCGGGAATGCGGGGCGCCAAGGCCACGCCTTACGAGGGTGGAGTTCGCGTTCCTGCATTCTTCCACTGGGAGGGACATTGGAAACCGCGCGATGAAGGAGCGCTTACAGCACACATCGATCTATTCCCGACGCTTGCTGAGATTGCCGGGGCATCGCTTCCAAGCGGAGTGAAACTCGACGGACGAAGCCTGATGCCTTTGCTCAATGGCCAGGGGGCAGATTGGCCGGACCGGATGTTGTTCACGCACGTCGGCCGCTGGCCAAAAGGGGAGGCTGCGCAATCGAAATACTGGCGCTGCGCAGTCCGCAGCACACGCTATCACATGGTGAATCCCACAAAAGAAAACCACTGGGAGCTTTACGACATGCAGGCCGACCCGGGTGAGAAGCGCAACATTGCAGCGGAACATCCGGAAGTCGTTCGGGAAATGGATGCCGCCTACGACAAGTGGTGGGCGGAAGTGCTGCCGCTGCTTGACAATGAAGATGCGGTGCCCCCGAGGATCGCGCCCTATAAAACGCGTTACTGGTCCCAGTATGGCGGCGGTCCTGGTGTTTTGAACTAGCTGCTCCTTAGGGCGCACACCGCGGTGGAGGCGAAGCAGGCACCGTGGACTTCGGCTGGGCGGCTTTAGAGAATGAAAGTGCTTGTACCGTCGGCGGCTGCGTGGGCGCCAGCGTGAACACGACGTCGACAGAAGCGCGATCGCACGGAATCCGGAACCTGCCGCGCAGCCAGTTCTCCGGTCGAATCGTGCCGGGAGCGGAGCAGGCGCCGACTTCATCCTTCAAGGCTGCAATCTCCTTCTGGCGAACGTCAGCCGGTTTGTCCTTGAATAGATTGTCGGCGGCCAGACGTTCGGCGGCGCCGCCGTCCCAGCGGTTCCATATTTCCATGATGCGGTCGCGGGTGGAGTTCAGCAGCGGCGAAGCAGGAAGTTCTCGCGGCTGGAGCGCGCCCGTTTTCCGCAGGGCATCAAATGCTTCATCGGCGGGAGTTCGAGGACCCTGATACGTAAGATTCGCCATCGCAAAGATACCGACACCTTCGTCGGGCAGCCACATCATGATCGAGCCGAATCCCGGAAGTCCGCCGCTGTGGGCAACCATTCGATTGAAGCGGCAATCGCGGGTGACCGAAAGTCCATAGCCGTATGCCGAGGTTGATGCGTGAAGTCCCGCGCCGCCGGCACGGTTGGCGCCAAAAGCGCTGAGACGCCAGGGATGCTGCATCTCGCGGATGGAACTGCGCTTGACTGGCCCGGCATCTTCTCCATCGCGCGCGGGCCAAGCCGACAACTGGAATGCCACGTAGCGCCCGAGGTCGCGGGCGGTCACTACCAGCCCACCCATGGCGCCAAAGGCACCATGAGGTAGCGAAGGCTCGGGGGAATAGACGTCGCCGGTGAGCCGGTACCCAACGGCACGCTTGGACTCGGGCAGCGCCGCCGGTTCGAGTGACGAGTCCTTCATGCCCAAGGGTGCCAGAATCTGGCCTTCGAGATACTTGCGATAGTCCATGCCGGATGCGGCGGTGACAATTCTGCCAAGCAAGGCAAACCCGTAGTTCGAATACTCATACGCCGTATCCGGCGGTGTGGAGAATGGAATACCCGCCTTCAACCAGGCCGTCATCGCAGCTTCCGGCACACCAAGCTGCTGGTCGCCCCATGGATTGTCCTCCGGAAATCCTGCGCCGTGCGTGAGAAGCTGACGTACTTTCAAAGGAGCGCTATCGGTGGTAGGCAGCTTGATGTTCGCAAACTCGGGGATATACTTCGCCACCGGGTCTTCCAGCGAAAGTTTGCCTTCATCGCGCAGCTTCAGAATCGCGAGCGCAGTAAAGCTCTTGGTCATCGACGCGATACGGAACGCGGTATCGGGAGTAACAGGATCGTTCGACTGTCGCTCACGCACGCCGAAACCTTTGACCCACGCAAGCTCGCCATCGATGACGACACCCGCGGCGAGGCCGGGAATGCGCCGGTCTTTTTGAAACTTTGCGAAGATCTGTTCGATTTCCGGAAATGCCGCAGCGAGCCTAGCGCGGCGGCCGGAGTCAGCAAAGCGAGGCACGGGCCCCTGTGCAACGAGAGGCACAGCAAGAACAAGAGCAGCGAGTCGCATAGGAATCTTCTCAGAGTAACTCCGGACGCGGGCCCGCAAAGGAAGGCAGTTTCCGGTGGAGATGTTAGACTTTGGATGCGCCGACAGAAATGCGGCGACAGACGGAATGCAACAGCCTGATCTAGAGGCTGCCTGTAAGTCCAGGACTTGATCGAAAGACAGGTACCAAGGCAATGGCAACAATTTACTCGCCTTTTACTTCCAGAATCATTGATCCACCCGTCCTAGCCGAGGAACGAGGTTAGGCGATGTCGGTACGGGTCTTCCTCGAAGCCAAAGCTGCACGGCGCAAGCTTTCGCTGGTTACTTGCTACGACTACACGTTTGCCAAACTGATCGGAAAAACGGCTGTTGACGGCATTCTGGTGGGCGATAGCGCCGCCATGGTGATGCACGGGCACGGATCTACCGTGTTTGCCAGCTTGGAGCTGATGCGGCTTCATACCCAAGCCGTCGTACGAGGTGCTCCGGAGAAATTCGTAATCGCCGATATGCCGTTTCTGTCGTTTCGAAAGGGCGTAGCGGAAGCATTGGATACGGCTCAGGCACTGATGACCGCGGGCGCGCACGCGGTGAAGCTGGAAGGCGTGGATGGCCACGAAGAGATTGTCGAGCGTCTCACCGAGAGCGGCATTCCGGTGATGGGGCATCTCGGATTGCAGCCGCAATCCGTGCATGCCTATGGAGGCTTTACAGTTCAGGGACGCAGCGAGGAATCCCGGCAAAAGATCGTCCGTCAGTCAAAGTCGCTTGAATCGGCCGGCGTGTTTTCGATTGTGCTTGAATGCATTCCGGCACCGCTCGCCTCGGAGATTACCGCCGAGCTCGCGATCCCAACGATCGGCATCGGCGCCGGCGCCTGCTGTGACGGACAGATCCTGGTGCTGCAGGATCTCCTGGGGATGAATACCGATTTTCGTCCGAAGTTCGTCCGGCAGTTCTGGGACGGCGGGACGGCAGTTGTCGAAGCACTTGAGCGATTCGACGAAGCTGTGAAAACCGGGGAGTTTCCTGCTGCCGGGGAGAGCTACCGATAATGCAGGTTTGGCGAACCGTGCCAGATTGGCGCGCCCGCCGGGCGGTGCTGACGGGAAGAACGATCGGAGTCGTGCCGACCATGGGCGCGCTGCACAAAGGGCACGCATCACTGGTCGAGCGTTGCCGACGAGAGAATGACATCGCGGTGGTAACAATCTTCTTGAACCCGGCGCAGTTCAACGATCCGAACGACCTCCAGCGCTACCCATCAACGTTTGAGGACGATCTGCGGCTGCTCGATCGCTTGAGCGTGGACGACGTCTTCGCGCCTGACACGGCGGCGATGTATCCGAATGGCTATCGGTTCCGGATAGAAGCCGATCAGCTGACGCGTGTTATGGAAGGAATCCACCGGCCTGGCTTTCTCGAAGGCGTGATGACGATTGTGATGAAGCTGCTCGAATTAATCCGGGCCGATCGCGCGTACTTTGGCGAGAAGGATTTTCAACAGCTGCGCACTGTCACAGAAATGGCGGCCGACTTCTTTCTGCCGACTGAGATTGTCCCTTGCGAGACCATTCGCTGCGTATCCGGGCTGGCGGAAAGTTCGCGCAATGCGCGGCTTTCGCCCGACGGGCGGCGCCGGGCGTCGGTTCTCTTTCGCGCCCTCACTTCCGGCCGTACCCCCGAGGAGGCAAAAGCGATGATCGAAGCCGAAGGCCTGAACGTGGAATACGTCGAGGAGTATTGGGGGCGGCGATTTGCTGCTGCGTTCCTCGAAGGAGTGCGGCTGATCGACAACGTGCCGGTAAAGGAGGCGGGTGGCAGTGCTGCTGTGTCTTGATGTCGGCAACACGCAGATATACGGCGGGGTCTATCAAGGCTCGGACTTGAGGGTGACGTTCCGGCAGACGTCCCACGTTCGAGCATCGTCGGATGAGTACGGAACATTCCTCCGTGTGGTTTTGCGCGAGAACGGGATCGATCCCTCGGAGATCCGGCAGGCGGCGATCTGCTCCGTCGTGCCAGACGTGATTCACTCGCTGCGCAACTGTTTTCGAAAGTATTTCCGCTTCGATC